>JAHWHD010000030.1 GCA_019323525.1 Candidatus Woesearchaeota archaeon | reverse complement strand
CATGAACACTTTAAATAAGATTAAAATCCTTGCAGACGCTTCAAAGTTCGACTCTTGCGCCAGCTCTAGCTCTAATAGAAAAACAAAAACTAACGATAGAATAGGTAACGCAGCAGGCTGCGGCATCTGCCATTCATTCACTGAAGACGGCAGGTGTATCTCTCTTTACAAGACCCTTTACTCTAACTCCTGCTCCCATGACTGTAAATACTGCCAAAACGCTTCAGGCTGTAACAAGAAACCAGCCTCGTTCGAGCCAGAAGAGCTTGCAAAGACCTTCATGTCATTATACGTAAGAAACTATGTTGAAGGCCTCTTCTTATCATCAGCAGTGATGAAGGATGCAGACTCTACAACAGAAAGAATGATTGACGCAATAAACTTAATCCGTACAAGGTACAAGTTCCAGGGCTATATTCATTTCAAGGTCTTGCCAGGCACCTCTTACGAGCTTATAAAACAAGCTTCTGAGTTTGCTGACAGGATGTCAGTGAACTTGGAAGCACCCAACAAGTCAAGGATGGCTGAAATCTCAAGTGTAAAGGATTACAAGATAGACATCTTAAGACGACAGGCCTGGCTAAAGCGTATGAAGATCCCCTCAGGCCAGACTACCCAGTTAGTTGTAGGCGGCTCAGACGAGACTGACTTAGAAATACTTAACATGATTGACTGGGAGTACAAGAATATCAAGCTAAAGAGAGGTTACTACTCTGCATTCACGCCTGTTGAGAACACCCCTTTTGAGAACAAATCAAAACAACCTCTCTTAAGAGAACACCGTCTCTATAACATAGACTTCATGATGCGGAAATATCATATTAGATTGCAAGAGTTCAAGACAATCATGGACAACGGCATGCTTCCTAAGGAAGACCCGAAGGTAGTTCTTGCGAGGCACCGCTTTGACTCTCCTGTTGACATTAACGAAGCTGACTGGAACGACTTAATCCGTGTTCCTGGTATTGGTCCAAGAAACTGCCAACGCATTTTAGAGCTACAGAAAACAACAAACATCACAAAAAAACACCTTCACAATATGGGTGTTGTCTTGAAAAGAGCACTTCCTTTCATAAAGATCGACGGATATAATCAAAAGACCTTGGGTGCCTTTACATGATAGAAGAATTCTTTGGACTTGCCCCAAGACATGAAAAGTTCACGCAAAAACTCCTTGACACAGTCAAATCACAACCTCTTGACCTGGTAGAGAACAAAGCAACTGCAGAATCAAAACATCTTTACTCCCTCCACCGCCAGGTTGCAGGTGATTTCCAGAGATGCAGGGCTTTCGCGCGTTTAGAGATCTCAAAGCACGGCATAATATACGGCAAGGTGCAGCCAGAGCACAGGGTAGAAGACCTGGTCGCAGAATGGTTTGTCTCAAGGTTTCCTTTGTTCATAATCGTCCTTCAAAGCAGGAGAGGCACATTTATCATGTCAAAAGATTCAGAACTAAAGATTGTCAAGGAAGATATTAAAACAATAGTTAATGACCTTGAACAAACACTCCCTGAAAACCCTTTATTATCCAGTCTTATAGAATTCGACGAACAATCTTGGGAAAACCTCTATGATTCAAACTTTATCAAGCAGAGAAAGAACACCAAACTCTTCTTAAAAAATATACCAAAGAAATACCATCAAATTGAGAGCCTTGCTCTCGAAAGAAGAAAATTCATGAAATGTCTTAGCTTGAAAGAGTTTTTTTAGTAAAGTATATAAAAAATGAACAATCAATTAGCTTGTAATTAAACATTGGCTTGTCGACGACCTTTGTCCATTTGTTAAAGCAGGAGACATATTGAAATAATTAAAGATTTAAGGGATTTAAAAATGAAAAACTTCGAAATAATCTTCAAAAAACTAAAACAGTTCTACACTGTAACCAAATGGTCTGAACACATGGACAGGAATGCTTTTGAAGTCCTAATCTCGTGTATATTATCATTAAGAACTAAAGATGAAGTAACGTATAAAGCATCGCAGCGTTTATTCGCAAAGGCACGAACTCCTTTATCATTATCAAAACTAGACACAGAAACTATAGAAAAACTCATCTATCCTGTGGGTTTCTATAAGACTAAGGCAAAGACAATACAGAACATAGCAAAGATTATTCACGAACAATACAACGACATAGTTCCAGACACAATAGACGAACTCCTAAAGCTAAAAGGCGTAGGAAGAAAGACAGCAAACATCGTATTAGTCTATGGCCACAACAAACCAGGAATGGCGATTGACACTCATGCTCATAGAATACCGAATAGAATTGGCTGGATAAAAACAAAAACGCCAGATGAAACAGAAGAAGTACTAAGAAAACAACTCCCAAAGAAATACTGGATGGACTTCAACGAACTAATGGTCAGACACGGTCAACAGACCTGCAAACCAATATCTCCTTTGTGTTCTAAATGTCCTATAAAGAATTATTGTGAGAAGATAGGTGTTGAGAAGAGTCGTTAATTACCATCTAATATATCAAGAGCCCTTTGCAGCATATCTGAATACTCTTCGATTGACAGCCTTTCATCAGGGTCATTTTCAAGCCCCCTGACAGTTTTCTCTAGTAATAAATCCGCAAGTCCAAGATGCCTGTACTGTGCAGCGACTTCAACTGCAGTCTCAAAAGCCCTTTCTTTCATGTCATATATCCAGCTATCATCGAAAGGATCTGGCTCTTCCTCAGATGTGTCTAAAGTTTTCGATCCAAACCACATCTCAGACCCATTAAATGCGTATGGCAAAAACAACGCTAATGAATGTACATCACTGTTTTCATGCACCTCACCGCAAAGAACCTCTGGTGCAGCAAAACCAGGAGTGTATGTTAACACCTTTCTGCAAGAATCTGATCTGAATACTGCCTGCCCCCAATCCCCCAGTGTTGCTGAAGTGATGGTTGAACCACAATTGTGTACTCTTACATTGTGTGGTTTCACATCCCCATGGCAAATTACTTTGGGTTTTGCAACTCTCAAGGCCTCAGCAGCACAATACTCTGCGAGTAATGTGCTATATAGGAATTTGTTTCTATTAAATCTGCCAGAATGCGATCCATAGGCATCATAGAAATCGTTAAGGTCCATCCCAGGAACCCACCTAAGCATAATTCCTTTATCATTCCATCCGACAAAACTGGAACAAAACGGAACATCGTCTCCAAGCAACTGTAAAGCTCCTGCCTCTCTATCAAGGATTCTCATTGAATTTTCAGATATTGGTTCAACTAGAGCAACAGCTAACCCATTGTACCTGCCTTCTCTGACTTTCTTATGAGTTCCTTTTGCATAATTTACCATAATTCTGATTGGAAATATCTTTCTTTATAAATTTATTACGAAACTTTTATAAACCTGCATTCTGAAAGAATATATATTATATGTTGTATATGTATATGTCCATATATAACCACTGGACACTGGACAAGTCCAGTAAAGCTTTATATATATTCTAGAGAGGTTGTTTAGTTAGATGCTATGATAACGTACAAGGATAAGCCAAACACAGAATCCCAGCTAAAGAACATACTAAACCCTTTGGTTGGGAAATGGTTTTTCTCTAGATTCAAAACCTTCTCATTACCACAATTGCATGGGGTTATGGAGATCCATTCCAGAAACAACATCCTTGTTTCAGCACCAACAGGAGCAACTAAAACTCTAACAGGATTCCTCTCAATCCTAAACGAGCTTGCAGACTCAGCGCAGAAAGGAATACTTGAAGACAGGACTTACTGCGTCTACATCTCTCCGTTAAGAGCCCTCTCAAACGACATCTACAAAAACCTTGTAGAGCCTCTTAAACAGATGGAAGAACTTAACGGTTCTCCATTAGGAATAAGAATCGCAGTAAGAACTGGAGACACAACACAGTCAGAACGTTCAAAGATGACAAAAACTCCTCCGCATATCCTAATCACAACACCTGAAAGCCTTGCAATCCTATTGAATTCACCAAAGTTCATGCAGCATCTCTCAAACATCGACTGGTGCATCATAGACGAGATCCATGCTTTAGCAGAGAACAAACGCGGCACACATCTTTCATTGTCGATGGAAAGACTACAAAATCTCTCACCAGCACTATGCCGTATCGGTCTTTCAGCGACAGTATCTCCTCTAGAAGAAGTAGCCAAATTTTTAGTCGGCAACGATAGGCCGTGCAAGATAGTTGATGTGCAGTTCATAAAAAAGATGGACTTGAAAGTTATGAGCCCTGTCCCTGACTTAATCAACACAGACTACGAAACACTAAGCAGGAAAACATACGACTTGATAGACCAGTTGATACACGAACACAAGACAACCCTGATCTTCACAAATACTAGGTCAGGAACTGAAAGGGTTGTGCACCATCTGAAACAAAAGTATCCTAAAAAATACTATGAGATCGACGAAGGCCCTCCGACTAAAATTTCTGCATTAATAGGTGCTCACCACGGCTCATTATCAAAACGTCATCGCTTTAAGATCGAGGAATCATTAAGACAAGGAAAATTAAAAGCAGTTGTCTGCTCTACTTCCTTAGAACTTGGCATTGATATTGGATACATTGACCTCGTCATAAGCCTCGGCTCACCCAAATCAGTAGCTAGATTCTTGCAAAGAGCAGGACGAGCAGGCCACAAACTTCACGAGACAGTCAAAGGCCGTATAATTGTAATGGACAGAGACGATCTTGTAGAGACGTCTGTTCTCTTAAAAAACGCTATTGAAAAAAAGATAGATAGACTACACATCCCAACAAACTGTCTTGACGTTCTTGCGCAGCAAATATTCGGCATAGCAATTAACGGAGTTATTGAGACAAAAGAACTCTATAAGATGATAAAGCAGAGTTACTGCTATAAGGAGCTTAAAAGAAAAGACTTTAACGAAGTGATTGACTATCTATCAGGAGAGTTCTCTAAACTTGAAGACAGGAACATCTACGCAAAAATCTGGCACGAGGATGGCAAGATTGGCAGAAGGGGCAAGCTTGCAAGAGTCTTGTACATGACCAATATCGGTACAATCCCTGACCAGCACGGTGTGACTGTTAAGATTGGCAACCAAATAATTGGAACGATTGATGAAGGCTTCCTAGAGAGATTAAAGAAAGGAGACATCTTTGTGCTGGGAGGAGATACTTACCAGTTCAATCATGCAAAAGGAATGGTTGCCCAAGTATCTTCAGCAGTTGGAAAAAAACCAACAGTCCCTTCATGGTTCTCTGAGATGCTGCCTTTATCATTTGACTTGGGAGTAGAAATCTCAAGATTCAAATTCTTAATGCAGGACAAGTTCAATAACAACGTCTCAAAACAAGAAATACTAAAGTTTATCAACAAGCACCTATACGTGGACGACAAGGCTGCCACTGCCATCTACAACTATTTTTCAGAACAATATGACTACATAGGCATTCCTAACCTGAAATGGCTTGTTGTTGAGAAGTACAACGACGAAAAACGAAAGTATCACATTTTTCATGCAAACTTCGGAAGACGTGTTAATGACGCACTATCCAGAGCTATTGCATTCGCAATCTCAAGAACCCAGCATAGGGATGTAGAAATCGGCATCAACGATAACGGTTTCTACCTTGCATCAGACAAACCCATCAATGTTATAAGCGCTCTTGACCTCCTGAAATCAAAAGAACTGAAAACAGTTTTGGAAAAAGCCCTGGACGGTTCAGAAGTGCTTAAGAGACGTTTCAGGCACTGTGCTGGTAGAGCTCTGATGATTCTCAGAATTTATAAGGGAAAAAAGAAACGTGTCGGAAGACAGCAGGTATCTTCAATGATACTTCTTAACGCTGTAAAAAGAATCTCTGATGAGTTTTGCATACTTAAGGAAGCTAAAAGAGAGGTTCTTGAGGACCTCATGGACATTGGAAACGCAATAACTGTCATGAAATGGATAGAAGATAAATCATTGAAAGTCCAGCAGATCGATACAAAAGTTCCTAGCCCTTTCTCTTTCAACATTATTCTGCAAGGCTATGCAGATATTTTGAAAGCTGATGACAAACTAGAATTCCTAAAGAGGATGCACCAGATGGTCATGGCAAAGATCGCCCTGGATAAAGGAAAGAAAGATAAATGATTATTTTTTTCTCCCCACATATATGTGAAATATAGGATATCTATTAAACTGCTTATAACCTTCCGGGTCATATATTCTGAAACCAGCAGCAGGTTTGCAGTCGATGAAATCTACAAGCTCGAATCCTGCTTTTCTCAACGCTCTAAGATTGGTCCCAAAACCCCTTTTATATGTTCTCATGACCATTCCAGGGACCATCTCCCATTCATAAAGTCCCTCTTTAAAGTACTTTCCTTTAACAATCTTTTTGCCATCAACTTCAATCCACCCCAGCATGTTTCCTGTGATTCCTTTTTCATTTAACTTCTCTCTTGATTCAGATACAGGACTTCCAACAGAATAATAGAACAATCCTCCTTTCTTTAACACTCTACTTATCTCTGTAAACAGCGCTCCCAAATCTTTGATATAATCAACTGATAAACTTGCAGTAGCAATATCAAACATCGATGGCCGATATGGCAGTTCTCTCATAGAACCTATGGCAAACTCAACACCAGGACATCTCTTTCTTGCAAGTTCAATCATTGTCTTGCTGAGATCAATGCCCCAGACCTTGGCACCTTTATTCAAATATTTTTTTGCATGAACACCTGCACCACACCCAATATCCAATAATCTCTTACCTTTGATATTCCCTACAGCCTTTACCATGGAAGGAACTTCTAGGTATTCATTGAAAAGTCTATCAGGATGCCTCTCATCTCTAGTTCTTTGATACTCTGCACCATAGTCATCATACATCTTTTTTGTATGTTTTTCTAATGTCATGATAAGATTCTTATTTATAATCCATATAAATCTTTCCAAAAAATAATTAAAGTCCGCCTTATTGACTCCAAATATGGACCTTTACCTAGTCACCGGAAACAAGAACAAGCTAAGAGAAGCAGAACATATACTTGGGATTAAACTTAAAAATATTGATATTGACTTGCACGAGATCCAGGAACTTGACCCTGAAAAGATTGCAGAACACAAGGTAAAACAAGCATATAACATAGTAAAGCAACCGCTGTTTGTCTGGGACCAAAGCATCAACATAGAATGTTTGAACGGATTTCCAGGTCCTCTAATAAAATGGTTCTGGACAAGAGTCACGCTTAAGAAAATCTGCGAGATTGCCAATTTCTACAAAAACAACAAAGTCTCAGCATCAACAGTCCTCACATACTACGACGGTAAAACCCTTAAACACTTTTATGGAGAGATTAAAGGCACTATTCCAGACCAGCCGACAGGAGAAAAAGGCTGGGGATGGGATCCTATATTCGTACCAGAAGGACATGACAAAACATACGCAGAATTCTTGCCCGAAGAAGTTGTTAAACTTAGAAGTCACAGGATTGCAATCGAAAGATTAAAAGACTTTTTGAATTCATCAAAGAATTAAAAAAAACGGCCAGGGTAACAGTCGCGGAAAAAGAGGCGGGAAAACCGCTCCTGCGCCTGGCCAACTTCAATATGAACGGAGGTTAAAGGAGAGTGTTAGCCCAGTTATTGCCAATGCTTTTTTTTCTGTGATTTTGATTTGATGAATTCTAGATACTCAAGCTCATAATCCTTTAGGCAGTTACAATCCTGAAGCAATTTTAGCTCATATGTATCCATCTTGATCACCTCTAACTACTATTATAGTCGAGCCTTTAAATATACCTTGTGCAAGGGACTTCTATACTGGAGTTGCATAAACTTTATAAATTGAATTTTTATTTTCATATACGCTATGCTAGAGATAGTTTACAGCCCGCAATGGTTCTATGGAATAGATATTCTATTCGAGTTCATAATAGTTATAGCATCGTTCATGGTAGCTTTCTTCAGCTACAAGATCTACAAGTTCACTAAAGAACCGCGCTGTTTCTACTTTGGTTTAAGTTTTCTGGCAATATCTCTCGCTTTCATTTCAAAGATACTTACAAACTTCCAGATATACTTTAACATCTTGACCAGGAACAAGGTTATAAGCAACGCAATAATAACTATCAGGTCCCATGACACATTCAGTTTTTTTGTATCCGGATATTTTTTTCACAGGGTTCTTATACTTATCGCGCTTGCAGGAATAGTGATTATTCTTTATAGGTATGACAGAAAGATACTGATACTGTTTGCATACCTTGTAGCGATCATAGCAGCATTCAGCACATCAGAATACTTTATATTCCATGTAACAACATCTATCTTGCTTGCTTACATATTTTATCACTACTTCCAAAATTACAAGAACAATCCGACAACAAACACATTCCTTGTATCCTTTGCATTCTTCCTTATACTCATAAGCCAAATCATATTCATTAACATCATACTCGGCGCAGAAAGTTATGTTATTGCGCAGGTAATCCAAGGAGCTGGCTATATAACTCTCTTAACAGCTTACATAAAGATAAAAAATGGCAAAAAGAAGGACAAAGCTGGACATAATAAACGACATGCTTGTGTCCATGCGTGAAAAAGGCGGAAAGATTAAACCAACGCACTTGATGTACAAGGCTAATCTTTCACACAAGCTGCTTAACACTTACCTAGATGACCTTGTAAAGAACGAGATGGTCACAGAGGTAAAGAGCAAGGATAATTATACCTATCTTATTATCACAGACAAGGGCCTTGAATTCCTGACAGAGTTCCAGAAGATGAAAGAGTTCCAGAAGAGTTTTGGTATCTAAAGTTTTCCGTTTATCTCTTGTTCCATTCTGTCCAGGACAGATTTAAAGAAAGCGATTCTATCCCTGCCTATCTCCCTGCCTTTTTTAGTATACAACTTATCAGCCAAGAACTTAAGTTTTGTCTCATATCCCATCTGAGGACAGTGCTTTGTATTATCCTGTATCCTGCCGTTCATCTTACCGCCAAGATTCTCAATAACATAGTCTTCTACTTTAACATCTCTATATATCTTTCCATTATGCCTTCCTATCCACACGAACGCTCTTGCCACTCCAATCGCACCAGCAGCATCAAGCTTGTCAGCATCGAAAAGAATCTCGGCCTCTTTAGTCTTTGGCTTATTCCCTGTTCTATACCTATGAGAGATTATGCAATCCTTTACGTGCCCTATCTTTTCCTCTGGAAACCCTAGATCCTTTAGAATTTTTTCAGCAATCTCAGCACCAAGAAGAGCATGGTCTATCTCGCCTGTAGGGTCCTCCATCTCAAACCTGCCGCCAATGTCATGCAATAAGGCAGCTGCTTTCAGGACATCCATATCTACATCTTCATCCTCAGCAATATTCATGCAAAGATTAAACACGCGCATCACATGATCCTTATTATGCGCAGGACATGTACACTCTTTCTCTACAATCTTAATTATCTCTTCCCAAATCTCTTCCATAGTACAAAATATTGACATCTTTTATTTAAGTTTTTCCCACAATTCAAGAACCTTTATAAAATACCCCTGCTAAAACAACACCATGAAACTAAAAGACCTGGAGATAATAGACCTTGCATTATACCACAAAAAATCAAAAACCTTGATCGTAGCAGACATCCATATGGGCTATGAGGAAGCCCTTAACAAGCAAGGCATTCTGATACCTAGACACCAACATATCGAAACCTTAAAACGTTTAGAACAAATACTAAAAAAACCAATCTCGATACAAACGATCATCATCAACGGCGACCTAAAGCATGAGTTCGGCACTATCTCAGAGACAGAATGGAGACACACACTAAGAATTCTAGACCTTTTATCCAAATATTGCAAAAAAATAATACTAATCAAAGGCAACCATGACACTATCCTTGGCCCTATCGCAAAAAAACGTAATTTAGAAATCAAAGATTACTACATAATCGACAGCTACTATATCTGCCATGGACACATCATACCAGATAATTCCGACTTCAAGAAATCAAAGACAATAATCATAGCTCACGATCATCCCGCAGTATCATTAAAATACGGGCCAAGAATCGAGACATACAAATGCTTTCTTGTAGGAAAATACAAACGAAAAACCCTAATCGTGATGCCATCCTTTAATCTAGTAGCAGAAGGAACCAACGTCTTAAACGAAGAACTGTTAAGCCCTTTCCTTCACCAGGACCTTAAGAACTTCAATGTCTATATTGTTTCAGAAAAGATTTTTGACTTTGGAAAACTTAAGAACCTTAGTCAATAGCTTTAACCTCAATCCTCATAAACGGGTACCTTCTCTCGCAATACTCTTTAAGGTACACCAGCTCGTCTCTCTTAGGAGACTT
>JAHWHD010000029.1 GCA_019323525.1 Candidatus Woesearchaeota archaeon | reverse complement strand
CTAAAGCCAGAGTTCCTGCCAACATTTACTGCTATATCTTCCATGTCCTCTGATATGAAGTTGACTGCAAAGACATTAGACTTTTCTATTATTTTTAGAGTGTGCCTTGTCTTTCCTATAGCTACTGCGTATAGCTCTGGTTTAAACGAGACTGGCATGTGCCATGAACATGTCATTACATTATCTGTTTCATGTCTTGAGGTTACGAGAATGACCTGCCTAGGGTATGAAGTGAATAGCATTTTAGTTACAATAATAGTTATAAATTATTAAAACTTTCTAAATTAAAATGAACTGAGTATCCAGATAATGTCCTTTTCCTCTTCAATCTCTTTTTTTATTTCAAAATGTTCCTTTATCTTCTCCCTGATCTCTTCAAGTTTAGAGCTCTTTTTTAAACAAGAAATTGCAATCTGTGCTTTAGGTTTTGCAACCCTTTTTATCTCAGTTAAACCCCTGTCAAGATCTTCAAAGTTTTGGATGGCTGTTACAGATATGATGATATCGAAGTACATGTCTGGAAACGGGATCCTTTCTGCAGAAGCTGCTTTAGTTATTATCTTTCCGACAGGGATTTGTTTGATGAGTTCTAATGAGGGGTCAATGCCAAAGAGTTTGCAGTCAAAGAACTCAAAAGCTATACCTGAACCGCAACCTATATCGAGAAGCTTATGCTTTTTCTCAACATTAAGTTCTTTCTTAATGAGTTTTATCTTCTTAACCTGTTCGTCCCTGTGAAGTTCGTTATACCCTGATGAGATTTCGTCGTAGTAAGTCATTTGACAATAAGTTTTCCAGAGATTTGTTTGTTATTATAGTTTAAACTAATGGATGCTTGGTAGCTTAAAGCCTGCTGTCTTGTGCATGTTAATGATGCCTGCTGTGATGAGCCTGCAGGGACTGTTACTGAAACAGGAGAGCAGTCTATGTAGTCTCCAGCGATCTTTATAGCTGATAATGACGCAGGTGCATTTGTAGGGTTATGGAACTCTAATGTTAAGCCTGTTCTTGTGAGAATGACGTCGCTGCAGCTTAGGTCGTCAAGCTGGCATATCGACTTTGGCTCTAGCACGTGTGATGTTGATAACAATAAAAGTACAATGAACACTATAGCGATAAGCCACGCGTATGTCAGGAAAAAAACTCGTACCTTGTGCATACTGTTATTTTATATAATTTGGTTTATAAATTGTTTGGTTTTTACCCTAAAAGCTTTTTATATAAACCTGGACTTCTATTTGTAATATGAGAAAAGGTTTGCTAGGTTTGGTTGCAGGAGCTGTATTGACAGCAGCTCCTTGTTTTGCTTGGTTTCCTGATGTTTCTTCATCTTCAACTTCGTATGACCAGTTTGTTTCTAACATGAGGACTCAAACTGAGCAGCAAAGACTTGATACGCTTGCTGAGATGTTAAGTTTTTCTAGTAATTACTATGGTGAGACAGACAACACATCGCCAGGGGAGTTCTATACTGAGCTAAGGGATAATTATTTCAGCGGCCAGAACATTAAACTTGGCGTTTGCAGGCATGCCCACGGTGCTGTTGCAGAGATAGCTAATGACGTTGGCCTTAGAGGGGTTTCTTTTTCAACAAGCGGCGTCAATCCACTTGAGGGGCATATGGCTGCTGCAATCAAGACCTCTGCAGGTTTTACTATAATTGATTGGAACAGTGTATATTCGACAGGTCTTAAGAATATCGAAGCTGCTCTTGATGTTTATGATAATTACCAAGGCCTTAGCTTTACCCATGATATATACGATGATAATTATATGTTCACCTCAGAGACTGACGAGTACAGGCGTTTTAAGAGGTTGCTTAACATTGATTCTGATGCTCTAAGAAGTTATCTTAGAGGTAAAAAGCCTGCAAGAAGTATGTACTCTGCTAGTACTGATGGTGTTGCTGTGAGTTCTGAGAAAGATAAATTGGTTATGGGAGCTCTGAAGTTTGATAACCTTGCTGCTCCTGAGGGGTATTTCTTAGGGTATGTTGATAGAAAAGACCCTTATGAAGAAAGCGGGGTTTTTCTGCTGTCAGCAGGAGATAACAGGTCTGCAATATTCTATGGGAATGCTGTATCAAAATCATCTAAAAATATGGTTACGCACGGGTATGCTATGCTTGACTTTGTAAACTCTGTTGTCCTTGACATGAAATTAAACTGTGCTTTGTTTGAAAATATCGGCAAGGGAAAGATTTATTCTGCAGCAGGAGTCAGGGTAGGGAAAAGGGATTATAACATGGGACGCGGTCTTGCCTTGTCTTACAACGGAGCTGCAGCTGGCCTTGTGTTGCCTGTGGGTAATTTAACATTAAACCCTGAGCTTAAAGTAAAAGATGAAGCAGAATACAAGTCTCTGATACTAGGGTTTAAAGACAAAAAGACTGAATTCGACATTAACTGTACAAGGATTGAAGCGAAGTCTGACCTGTTAACTGATTCTGTAAGTTTTGGTGTAAGGTTAAGGAACAAGTTAAAGCGTAATGATGCTATTGAGTTCTGGTTTGACAGGGTTGATGATGACGAGGATGCGCTTGACAGGGATTTTGCAGGTGTTAGGTTTATCAAGTTGTTTTAGGAAAGCTTTTTTAATACTTCTATTGTTATAATGTCCATGGATGCAAAGTCAAAGAAAACTTTACAGAAATTCCTTGGCGAGTATTTTGTGTTAACTGATAGAGGTAACTCTGCTATTTTACTTGCTTTCATGGCTGCTAAGAAATACACTGGCGGCAAGTATGCTGTTATACCTGATCAAGGAGGTTGGATGGCTTATGAAAAGCTTGCTAAGAAAGCAGGGCTTGAGGTGTATAGGGTTAAGACTAAAGACGGTGTTATAGATGGTTTTAAGGAGTTAGATAGCGTGTTTAAAGAGTTAGGTTTTGAGAATGTTGCATGCGTAATCTTAGCGCAGCCAGCAGGTTATTGTCTTAACCAGGACCTTCTATGGATAGGAATAAGGATGGGAGATTATTATCATCTTGAGGGAAGCAATGCTTTGCTTATAGTTGATGTTTCTGGCTCTGTCGGTGCAGACAAGGACTGGGATGGCGATATCCACGTGGCTAGCTTTAGAGAGTGGAAGCCTGTTGATCTTGGGTTTGGCGGGTTTATAGCTGCAGACGATACAAAGGTCTTTGATATGATTACAGAAAGTAAAAACGGGCTAGATAAGGATGTCAACTTTGATGAGAAGCATGTTCCTGAACTTATCGACAGGTTAAAGAATGTTAAAAACAGATATGAGTTTTTCTGGAAACATTGCAGGAAAATCAAGAAGGACCTTCAAAAGTTCGATGTTTTATGGGATAAAGGTATAGTTGTGATAGTAAAGTATAAAAATCCTGAAGAAAAGAAAGAGATAATTGAGTACTGTAAGAGAGAGGGATATGAGTATACTGAGTGTCCGCGAGAGATAAGGGTTAATGATAAGGCGATATCGATTGAGGTAAAAAGATTAAGAGGTGCATAACATGGTAACTGAGCCAAAGTCAATGGAAGAACTGATTTATTTTACTAACAGAGATCTAGGTGCTGGACTTTTTAGGGTATGGGTTTACAAACAGGATTGTCCTAAGTGCGGAAAGGCTAAGATGGGGAAGCCTACAGATGAGAAGACCGGAAAGGTAAAGATCCGTGCAAAAGAATACGTGTGTCCTGAATGCAGGTACATGGTAGAGAAAAAGGAGTATGAAGAGACTTTAGCAGCTGAGTTCAAAGGTAAATGCCCTAACTGCAAGAACGAGGTTGAAGGTACAGTTCCTTTCAAAAGGAAGAGTGTTGCAGGCGTTCAGACCTTAAGGATTAAATGTCCTGACTGCGGCGGCACCATTGACGTTACTAAGAAGATGGCTGCTCCGAAGAAGTAGGTTTATATATTTCTTATTTTTTCTTGATTTCTATGAAAACAGAGTTCGAAGTAAAAATTCTTGATATTGACAAGGAAAAGTTGATTGAGAAGTTAATTTCTATAGGGGCTGTCAAGGTGGGGGATAAGAATTACAGACGGAAAGTCTATGATTTTGAAACTAAGGAACATGCATGGATACGGCTAAGGGATGACGGAAGCAAATGCACATTGTGCATTAAAGAGGTGCAGAACTTTAACATCGATGGAACTAAAGAGATAGAGGTTGCAGTCGATAGTTTTGAAAAAACAGACCAGTTGCTTAACAAGCTAGGCATTAAATCAAGAGCATACCAGGAGAATAAAAGAACCAGTTTTTGTCTAGGAAATGTCAAGCTTGATATTGATGAATGGCCTTTGATACCTGCTTACCTCGAGATAGAAGGAGATAATGCCGAACAGGTTGAGAGGGTTGTTGGGTTGTTAGGGTTTGATAAGGAAGAGGTTACTTCTATTGATAATGAGAGTATTTATAGAAAGTATGGAATCGAAGTTAACGCAATTGTTAATTTAAAATTCTAGGACATGAACATATCGTGATAGAATAATCTGCCGTCATTATACACTTCAAAGTCCACATTTGGGCTGCCAGGGATTCTTGAGATGTCGTAAACAAGTTTGTCCTGTAATGATCTTGGAAAGGCAAAACCGTTCTTTGCAATAAATTCATCTGATCTAGATGCTCTTCTGCATTCATGAGGTAGAGTTCCGTGGAGTACAAAGGTTGCATCAAAATCTGTATTGGCCTCCCTTAGCCGGTCTACAGCGTCGATCAGCAAGAATCGCTTAGGCTCGCCTTTCTCCAAGATTGAGATTCTTCCTGAATATGAGATGTCTTCATCGCCATAAGCGTGGTGTGCATAAAAAACTACGTCTTCTCTGTTTACTCCTTTCTTTAACATCTTTTCGAGTTTCTCGTCCAGAATATTTGCGAAATCAGGTATTAAGATAGGATACGCATGTTCATCTTTTTCGTATCCTGGTAACTGCAGTAAAGGTTCTGTACTGTCGAACACGATCAAAGCTGCTTTATCAGAATCTCTGTATAAATCCTCTAAATCTAGTTCAGATAAGTTTCTGAAGAATACTGCGTGGTCAGGACCTGGAAGTCCTAGTTCTCTTAAGTAGAGTATTCCTTTTAAGTTCATATGCTTGCTTGATTTTGGTATTTTATAAAGATAACCCCAGCAACATTTAAATACCAAATACTAATTACTTTCAGCTATGCCAAAGAAAATACTTGTAACATCAGCATTGCCGTATGTGAATAATGTACCTCATCTAGGTACAATGGTATGTATTATTTCTGCTGATGTGTATTCAAGGTTTCTTAAGTTAAAAAAGGTTCCTTGCGTGTTTGTCTGCGGGACAGATGAACACGGCACAACTGCAGAGGTTAAGGCTGCTGAGGAAGGTCTTACACCGCGAAAGTTAGTTGACAAGTATTTCAAGATACATAAACAGGTGTACGACTGGTTTGAGTGCGATTTCGACTGTTTTGGCAGGACATCTTCTAAAGTTAACCATGAAATAACAGTCGATATATTCAACAAGCTTGACAAGAACGGTTATATTATCTCAGATACACTTGAGCAGTTGTACTGCGAGACTGATAACAAGTACCTTGCAGACAGGTATGTCGAGGGAAAGTGTCCTCACTGCAACTATGAGCATGCACGAGGTGACCAGTGCGAGAATTGTGGTAAACTACTTAATGCTGTGGAACTTGTGGAGCCAAAGTGCAAGACCTGCGGTTCAACACCGATAGTGAGAAAGACAAGGCACTTGTTTATTGACCTGCCAAAGATCGAGTCTGAGCTAAAGAAGTGGATAGATAAAAGCTCTAAAAACTGGGCAGAAAATGCAAAAACCCTAACATATGCTTGGCTCAAAGAGGGTTTGAAACCAAGGTGTATAACCCGTGACCTGAAATGGGGCATCCCTGTTCCAAAGAAAGGGTTTGAGGATAAGGTGTTCTATTCATGGTTTGATGCTCCTATAGGTTATATTTCTATCCTGAAAGAGAGTTTAGAGAAGGAGTTTGAGATGTGGTGGCATAACCCTGATAATGTTCAGCTTGTACAGTTCATGGGAAAGGATAATATCCCGTTCCATACAATCCTGTTTCCGGCGTTCTTGATAGGTGCTAAGGATAAATACACATTACTGCATACAATGGCGAGTAACGAGTACCTTAACTATGAGAAAGTACAGTTTTCCAAGTCAAGAGGAACTGGTGTGTTTGGAGATGATTGCATGGATACAGGGATACCTGCAGATGTATGGAGATACTATATCATGGTCAACAGGCCTGAAAAAACCGATACTGAATTTACTTGGAACGATTTCCAGGCAAAGCTTAACAATGAACTTGTAGCAAACATAGGAAATCTTGTCAACAGGACAGTATCTTTTGTTAACAGGTTTTATCAAGGCAAAGTTCCTAAGTTTAAACTTACTAAAGAGGATGAAAAAGCTTATGACGAGATAATCGAAAAAGAGAAGCATATCACTGAGCTATTGAATAAGGTCGAGCTGAAAGAGGCGTTGAGAGAGATAATGCTAATAGGAGGTCTTGGAAACAAGTATTTCCAGGAACAGGAGCCTTGGAAGAATATTGATAAGGATAAGAAGAAAGCAGATAGGGCAGTTGCTCTGCTGTGTCATATTGTTAAAGATTTAGCGATACTGATTGAACCGTACATGCCTAACACAGCTAAACGGATAAGGATCATGCTTAACCTAGGTTCTCTGAAATGGTCTGACCTTGGAAAGCTTAACATAAAGCCAGGGCATGAGTTAAAGAAAGCAAGGATTTTGTTTGAAAAGTTAGAGGATTCACAGGTTAAGGAATTAAGATCAAAATATGCGGGTAAGCAGCAGCTCCAGAAGATGCCTATTGACCTGAGAGTTGCAGAGATTAAAGAGGTAAAACAGCATCCAGATGCTGATAAGTTGTATGTCATGAAGATTAACCTTGGTACAGAAGAGAGACAATTAGTTGCAGGGTTGAAAGGTTATTATTCTGAGGATGAATTGCTAGGTAAGAAAATAGTTATTGTCTCTAACCTAGAGCCTGCAAAGTTAAGAGGGGTTCTAAGCCAGGGAATGTTGTTAGCTGCTGATGATGGAAAGAATGTTGGTCTTTTAGTAGCTAATCAGAGCAAGCCTGGCTCAAAAGTTAGAGTAGAAGGATATGAAGTTGACACTAACCTGATTTCGTTCAAAGAGTTCTTGAACCTTGACCTGAAATGTAAAGACGGCAAAGCATACTATGAAGGAGAAGTTTTGAAGACTAGTAAAGAAGAGATTAAAGTTGAGAAGGTTCTTAATGGAGATATAAGGTAAGTTCTTGGCCTATATTACTATATAGGAAAAACCCAAACATTTATAAATAGAAGTTGGTTTTTCTTTATAAATTTAGGGGTGTATTAGTTGAATAAAAGAGGTCAGATAACATTATTCATTATTATAGGGATAGTTCTAATAATCACAGTTGGGACAGTTATTTATTTCAGGCAGCAGGCTGTCGAGCCTGTTGTAGTAGAAGAAGTTGTGCCTGAAGAGGTTGCCCCTCTCAAACTTTTTGTTGAAGAGTGTATGCAGCAGCTAGGTACAAGAGCTTTAGAGCTTGCAGGTGAGCAAGGAGGGTATGTGAATCCTAGTTCCCATGGGATAACCTATAATGCAGAGGATTCTACAGAGGGTAACGGGATAGAGTTCACGTCTTCACTTGTTCCGTACTGGTACTATCTTACATCTTCTAATACCTGCAGAGGGACTTGCGCTTTTACAACAGAGAGGCCTAGTCTTAGGAAAGGCCAGGGAGAACCTTCTATACAGAACATGGTTGAGCAGTATGTTGTGGATAACATGGCAGATTGCTTGAATAATTTCCTGACATTTGAACAATATCAAGTAACTCCAACCGGAGGTATGCAGTTAAGTTCTGTGATATCTCCGATAGATGTTAGATTTAACCTACAATATCCTATCGAGATCAAGATTGGAGACACTACAACTGATATCTCTTCTTTTACAACAAGCGTTGATATTGCATTGCCTGAGATGTACGAGGTTGCTAATGAGTTAGCTAATTCTCAAGGTCTATACTGTTTCCTTGAACACGATGTTCTTGAACTGTTAACAGCGTTTGGAAGGGCTGATGAAAATAGTCTGCCTCCTATGTCTGACATGAAGTTTGACGATAAAGGGGTTATATGGTTTGAGGATGATGTGAGGTATAGAGTAGAAGATTTGTTGATGAGTTATATGCAGATGTTACAAGTTCAGGGGTCAAGGAATTTCCATCAGATAATGGTTTCTGAGGATACAAAGAACAGTGACATAATCAATAGAGTATATTCTAACATGATAATTCCTATAAGCGCGCCGAAGTATAATGTGTATTTCACTTATATCAATGATTGGCCGATTTATCTCTCGCTAGGTAAAGGGCCTGTAGTGAGGCCTAGCAGTTATACAATACCATTCTTAGGCTTTGGAATGCAGAAGTATAACATAGGTTATGATGTGTCCTGGCCAGTAGTGGTAGAGGTTAATGACCCTGAAGCTCTTGGCGGTAGGGGTTATAGTTTTAAGTTTGCTCTCGAAGGAAACATAAGGAACAATGTCTGTCTTTACAGTGATTTTGACCCTGTAGAGTTTTCGTCAATATCTGGTGCGTCCATGCTTTGTGATGAGAATAAAAGGAATTCTGGTGTTGTGAATCTAACTGTTAAAGATGAGAGAGGCGTACCTGTAGTTGGAGCATTTGTCACATTCATGTCTGATGACCAGTGTCCAATCGGTATCACGAGCGAAGCTGGTGAGTTAGCTGAGAAGTTCCCTGTAGCAATAGGGTCTTTAAGTGTTGAACATCCGGATTATCTAGAGACAAATATACCTTTCACAACTGACCTTGATAAAGATGGGGAGATAGAGATTGTACTTCAAAAGTCAAGAGAGGTTAAGTTCATCATCCTTAAAAAGAATTATAGAAAACAGCCGAACTGGGCTTTCAATAACTGGCAGATCCCTCTTGAATATAATGAACAGGCACTGATAACATTTACTAGGATAGGCGGTACAGGGGATAATGAGTATATTACATCTGCATCTTATTCAGGTAACCAGAGCGGCTGGGGAGAGGACTATCCTGATGAATATTTCAGCACTGTTGAACTTTATCCAGGCGAGTATGATGTTGAAATTGCGTTGATTGATTATACCCCTCTAAACATTCCTGCGAGTTCGAGAAGTGTTAAATCTGGATTGTTCAAGAAATCTACAATAAACATACCTGAGATTAATATGGATAACTGGCAGTCAGGAGGTCTTGAGCTGAATAGCATGTCTAGAAGGTGGAGACTTGAGGCGAGCACTCTTGACAGGACAGGATATCTAATATTCAATGCAATCGGCGTTAATAAGGATGACATAAAAATGTATGAGGATCTGGATTTTATTGCTGATTTTGAGCAGTTATCTGTAATAAACCGTAACTACCTTGAACCTGAGGTAAACGTCAAATGAAAACTAAACAGAAGATAGCGATACTGATGGCAGTGCTTATGATTAGTTTAACAATCTGTACTGCTGATGCATACGCAGCTATCAGTGAGGAAAGTCTAAAAGTTCATGGATTAGACGGAGTTTATTACCCTGAAACAAAAGAAGGGTACAGGAGAGCGTCGAATGACCAGCTAATACTTCAGCTTGTAGCTGAGTTCTCTGACCAGACCCCTGTTACAAAAGAGAATCTTAAGATTGGAACATATCCTGATATTGAAAGCTTTAACCAGGACTGTGTCAAGGTTCCTTTGACAAACAAGTACCTATGTAAGTATATAGATACTAGCGATTTTGAAGGTGGAAAGTATCCGTTCAAGGTAAGCCTTTACTCTACAACTTCGCCAGGTCCTACAACTACAGCTGTTGATTCTACGCAAGCCACGTTCTATGCAGATGATATAGCTCCATCAATCGAGATTTTAGATGTAACGCCTCTAGGCGAGAATTTCTCTGTCAGGTATAAGCTTACTGATAATGCTTGCGATAGGTCTGAGTGTGCAGGAAAATGTTCTGGTATAATGAAGGTTGAGTTTCCTAATTCAGAGCCGAGAGTGGTTGAACTTATCAACACGTCAGATTGTAGTATTGAGAAAACTACATCAGTCTATATCGCAGGTACAGGAATGCAGCCTATCACATTGACTGCGGTTGACATGGTAAATAATCAGAGAACTGAAAGTTCTCAGTCTTTATTTGTAGATCATACACCTCCTAGTATTGCTGATAACTTTAATATATTGAGGGGCGGAAAAACTTTAGGTTACATATCTACAACAGCTCCTGACAGGATAATCACAGGAGCTGAGGTCAGTGTGCGTGTTACAGAGGAAAACATCTCGCAAGCTTATGCTGACCTAAGAGAGCTTAACTCGTTCAGCCAGCTTGAGGATTATAGCAGGGTAGACGCTGTTTGCACACAAGAGAGCGGCGGTTATATTTGTAGATGGAGTGATTTAAACTTAGTTTTAGGTTCTGAGAGGCCCAGGATAAATGTTACAGTGATTGACAAGGCAGGATATACTGTGTCTAAAGAAGTTACAAATGACTTGTTGATAGACAATACTGCTCCTGAGATAACGTTCCTTGGAACCGAGAACTGCATTAATGATAAATGCTACATAACTGAGAAAGATAACAAGGTAATTGCAAGAATCACAGAGATTGAGTCAGGGTTTAACCAAAACTTTTCCTTGTTCGGAGGGACTGGCGCAGGCAAACGTATGATACTGGATTTGACTGAGATAAAGGGCGGCGCCACAGCTAACAGGAGAGTGTTTGCTGATGAGTGCACTAACCTAGGAAGTGAATGGTTATGTGTATGGAATGATGTTGATGTTGACCCTTCATTCTTGGGCAGGTCAAGCTATGGTGTGCATGTTGTCGAGGGCAGCAAGGACGATGCGCAAAATTCTGTAATAGGTGTTAAAACTACATTGTTATTCTTTGACAATACAAAACCTGTCGTAGATGAGATACAGGTTGTTCCAATATCAGAGATAATAGGTGTGCATGGTAAATTGATAGGCGGAAGGCCTGTGACTGCTGCTGCAAAGATTAAAGACATAAACCCTGTAACAGGTTATGCTGATTTTTCAGAGGTGATCACAGATTTACCAGTACAACAGGGAGAGTGTGCTGTTGTTGAGGAGGGAACAACTTTATGTCTATGGGATAATGTTGGGATTGCAAAATCTGTCACTCCTGAGATGCCTGCGTTTGACAGGCGTATCAAGTTTACCTTTAAAGATAACCTAGGCAATGAAGCTGTTAACATTACTTCTGTTGATGTGTTGTATCAAGAGACAGCTCCGCCTAATTACTGGACAGTTGCTGGAGGTGTTCCGTCTCCTAGCAAGCTTGACAGGGTGCTTATACCAAAGATTCCGCAGAGACTATACTATAAACTTGTGATGGAGAAGACAAATGTCCAGGATGTCAAGGTTCTAAGGGTTGACCTGGAGGGTTGCGAAGGAGGCGACTCTGACAAGATATATGATGTGAGGATCATACAAGGAGCTGAATCTCCTTGGCTTAACCTGATACTTAAACCGCACCAGGTAGATACGAAAAAGATTGAGTACAATTTTCAGTGCAGGTTTAAGATAACATCTATTGTAAGGAACAAGGTCGTGACTGCTCCTGAGCTTGAGAACGTAACTCTTAATGTTCCGTTCTATGATTCTGGATTGGTTCTTGAGAGTGACCTGAACGCAAAGATTGAGGATGAGAAGAATGATCTTGTCATGAGGATATCAGATAATGGGTTGTTCAAGAGTTTGACAAAGATAATGGATACTCTGGATATGATATGTAAAGTAGCAAAACTAATTACCATGGTAAAAGATATATTTGATAAGGTACACGTGTTCTTTGACGGTGCAAGGGCTGCAGGTCCGAAAGGAAAGGTTCTTGCGGATAAGAAGCAAATTGGTGCTAGGAAAAGTATAATCTCGTTTTCAGGTCTAGATGGTAAGCGAGGCTTCATTGGTGCAATGTATAAAGCGTGTGCTTTCCTTTCATGCGAGCTTGGAGGAAGTTTTTCAAAGGTTACACCAAAAGAAACCACAACAAAGATGTGGAATTCTGATGATGTGTTAAAGGATTCTCGAGGATTCCCTTTAAAGAAAGACGGTTTTCTTCAGACAAAACCTAATGCTAAACCTGTAGGAACACAGCGCGGCGTGACAGTAAAAGATGTATCAGGGCCAGGTGAATGGTTCTATGAGAATGCAAGGCAAAGCGCTGATATGGGATTCTTTGGAAGGATCAAGAAATATCCAAATGATCCTAAAGATAGTTTGGCGTTGAGCATTGCCACATTATGCATACCAGGAATTTTGAAAAAATTAAGGGAGTTAAGGAAGGTTAAGTGTGAATATATTTATTGTCTTAAGAAAAGGGTTCCGGCTGGAACTCCAATCTCATTGTGCGAGTATCAAAAGGATTATGCAACATGTAAGTATATATGGGGCGAACTGTTCAGCGTGATTCCGTTTGCAAAATCGTTACAGGATGCGTTCAAACAGCTTAATTTTGCACTTTCGCATCCTTTGAGCACTATAATGGGAATTGCAATGCAGAAGCTTCAGAACCCTTGCAAGACGCCGAATAAAACAAATGCAGGTTTTAGGGTTGTGTGCGGCTTATTAATACTGCCTAAAGCTATCAAGAAGATGACTGAGGACCTTAAGAAGTACAAAGACAAATCTGCATGGAAAGTGGATGACAGTGTCTGCAGTATCTTGGATGAGGTATAGATAATGGCTAATCAATTTCAAGGGATGCCTTTACCTGAGAACGTGTACAGGAGAAGAAGGTTGATGTTTTTCATAGGCATTATAATAGTTATATTAATAGTTGTAGCGCTTGTCATATATTTTAGACAGCCTGCAGAAGAGGTTGTTGTCGAAGGGTTCAGGGTTAACAAAGTAGATTTTGCAGGAAGTATAGATGATAATTTTGTCTATACTCCTAAATCTGATTTTGTTAAAGGAGAGAGTTTATGGGTATATGCAGAGCTTGCAGATTATCCTGAATATAAACAGCCTGAAGGGTATCTGATTTCAGCAACAATGGGCATGATAACTTATGGGCCTGACGGGCAGGTTTATGAGCCATTAACAGGAAAGGTTACAGAGGTCAATGATTTTGCAGAAACTGCTGAAGTGTTAAGGTTTGCAGCTGAGTACAGTACTGCTGACCTGGAACCAGGAGATTATTATATCGATTTTGTGTTTGTCGAAGATATATCAAGCACGATATTGACAGCTACAGGAGAGTTTAGTCTAAGATGAAAAAAGTAATGGTCTGGATCTTGGTAATGGTTTTGGTAGTTGCTTTTGTGTTCAATGCTGCTGTTACTATGGCAGATGAAGAAGAAGAGTTTCCTGATGACGATTGG
>JAHWHD010000028.1 GCA_019323525.1 Candidatus Woesearchaeota archaeon | reverse complement strand
GGGAAGTTTATAGGAAGCAAGACTGTAAGTGAAAGGTTTCTTAGTTAGTTTTTTATATGTCTGGCCTTAGGGTTGGTCAATGAAGCTAGATGATTTGAAGGTTTTTACCAAGTATGGGTTTCAAGTTCGGTACTCTCCTAATAGGTTGTATGCTTGTTTGGATAGGGGAGAGACTTTTGTCATGCCAGAGACTTCGTTAGCTGATTCTGTTAACAAGTTCGAAGTCATTGTCCACCCAAAGAAAGGCACAGAGTTTAATGTGTTGAGAACTATTGTGGATATTTTTAGCAAATACCGCGATCTTTCTGTAAGGTTTCGTTTAAAACGGTTCTTAAGCCACGAGAAGTCTCATGAACGGATCATTATTCCTGTCAATGGTTTAATCAGGACTTGTTGGTATGTTAGATGTTTATTTTCATTAGACGCTGAAGCTTCTGATGAGCCGCTTGTTTATGCCACTAAGCATACAGACCTTGTTTTTTCTCGTGAAGGTACTTCGTTTCTAAGAAGTCATTATGCTAATTCCTTGGATGAGCATTTTTACGGCGAGGACTATTCACGGATCAGGATTAAGAAAAAGTCTTGAAAGTATCTCCAACGCCTTATCAGGATTCCCGCGGCCAATAGGATAATAGCAAGGAATCACCTTGAACTCTTTATTGTTTATTTTTATTTTTTCAATCTTTAGTGTTTTATTTTTTCTTAGATAATCCCGATAATGACTTAGCTTTACATCTTTCTTTAACAATGCCTTTATCGGTATAAGTCCGAATGCAATAATGTATTCTGGGTTTACAATCTCAATCTCTTTCAAGAAGTAAGGAAGATAAAGTTTAATGTCTTTAGCTTTAGGAAGGTCTGCGTTAGAGCCTGTGTTCTTTACAATATTTGTCAGCCAGACCTTTTTTTTCTTTAATTCGTTCAATACCTTATCAGCAAATTTAGCATCCCAGTTTTTGTAGTTTTTTCTAATCTCTTTATACAGCCTATCATCAATAATCCCTAGCTTGTTAAAGAATCCCCATGGCTGGTTTGTTCCTATGAACGGATAATGAGGTCCTTTCCATCTGGGATTAGAGCTAAGATTCCTCGCAGTTGGGTTGATGAAAACTATCATGTACTTAGGGTTCATAGCACCCGCCCCAAGTATCGGTGCCAGATTGTTAGAAGGATAGTTTTCTGTTGTTATATTCTTGATTTGTGTCCATAATAATTGGAGTTTCATCTTTTTCTATGCTTTTTCTCTTCATCAAGGACTACTAATGTTGTTTTCAATACAGCGTCAGGGCTTAAAGAAATAGAATCGATACCGTGCCTTACAAGGAAACGTGCGAATTCAGGGAATGTTGAAGGCGCGTCACCGCAAATGCCTATCTTTCTCTTGTTCTTCTTAGCTTTCATTATTGCAAGAGCTACCATCTTTTTTACAGCCATGTTCCTTTCATCATATACATGGCTGACTAATTCGCTATCCCTGTCAACGCCAAGTGTCAATTGTGTTAAATCATTTGAGCCTATACTAAAACCGTCAAAGATCTTTGAAAACTCGTCAAGAAGAACCACGTTTGAAGGGATCTCGCACATCACGTATAACTGTAACTTGTTCCTGCCTCTTACTAAACCGTTTTTAGCCATCTCTTTCTCAACAAGCTTTCCCTCTTCAATAGTCCTGCACATTGGAACCATGATCTTTACATTAACTAATCCCATCTCGTCACGTACTTTCTTAAGAGCTTTGCACTCCAGAGCAAAACCTTCCTTGTATTCATCTGAATAATAACGAGATGCGCCTCTCCAGCCAAGCATTGGATTGTCTTCTTCAGGTTCATACTCTTTACCGCCTATCAAGTTTGCATATTCATTGCTTTTGAAATCAGATAACCGTACAATAACATCTTTAGGATAGAACGCTGCTGCGATTGTTGCAACTCCTTCAGATAACTTGTCGATATAAAACTGTGTTTTGTCTTTGTAACCATAGGTTAGCTCGTCAATCTTTGCTTTAGCATCTTTGTCCTTTAATGTTTTATAATTGATCAATGCAAGAGGATGAATTTTTATGTAAGAATTGATGATAAACTCTTCTCTTGCCAAGCCTATACCGTCATTTGGGATAAAGCTAGAAGCAAAAGCCTGCTCAGGATTCCCAAGGTTCATCATAACCATTGTCTTTGGCCTTTTCAGTTTTTTCAGGTTATGTTTCTCAATCTCAAACTTCAATAAACCTTTGTAAACAAAACCTTCTTCTCCTTCAGCGCAGCTCACAGTTACTTTTTGGCCTGATTTAATCTTGTCAGTTGCGTTCTCTGTGCCGACTACACAAGGTATTCCTAGCTCTCTGCTTACAATTGCTGCATGGCATGTTCTTCCGCCACGATTAGTCACGATTGCAGCAGCAATCTTCATAATGGGTTCCCAATCAGGGTCTGTCATCTCTGTAACCAGAACCTGGCCTTTTTTGAACTTTTCAATATCAGATACGTCCTTGATAACATTTACCTCGCCAGCTCCGATCTTTGCACCTACAGAGTTACCGACTACAAGAACTTCTCCTTTTTGTTTTAGCTCGAATGTCTCAAGAACATCTACTTTTTTCTGCGACATCACTGTCTCAGGACGTGCCTGGACAATGAAGAGTTGTTTTGTTATCCCGTCTTTTGCCCATTCCATGTCCATTGGTTTATGGTGGCCAGCTTTCTTAGAGTAGTGGTCTTCTATGATGACTGCCCATTTGGCAAGTGTTAAGATCTCTTCATCACTGCAAGCAAACTTTCTCTGCTCATCAATCGGAACAGGTATGTTTTTAGTAGGAGAATTGCCGCCTATATCGTACACCATGCGTATTGCTTTTGAGCCAAGCTTCTTGCTAAGGATAGGTTTTTTACCCTGTTTTAAAGTAGGTTTGAATACATAGTACTCGTCAGGGTTTACAGCTCCCTGGACAACGTTCTCTCCAAGACCGTAAGCGCCTGTGATGAATATAGCGTCTTTGAAACCTGACTCTGTGTCAATAGAGAACATCACTCCAGATGTTGCTTTGTCAGAACGTACCATTTTTTGCACGCCAATAGACAGCGCTACCTTGAAATGTGAAAATTTTTTGTCATGCCTGTAAGAGATGGCTCTGTTAGTGAATAAGGAAGCAAAACATTTCTTGCATGAGTCAATCAAAGCATGCTCTCCTCTTATGTTTAGGTATGTTTCCTGCTGGCCAGCGAATGATGCGTCAGGAAGGTCTTCAGCTGTGGCTGAACTTCTAACAGCAACATCTGTATTAGGCCCATAACTCTTGCAAAGTTTTTTGTAAGCAGCTATAATCTCTTTCTTTAGATCTTCAGGAAACTCTGCAGTTCTTATGATCTCTCTAATCTTGTGACCTCTTGATGAAAGGTTTCTTATGTTATGGGTGTCAAGTCCTTTCAGAACTCTTTTAATGTCATCTTCAATGCCTGCTCTCTTTAGCAAATAGCGATATGCATGAGCTGTTATCGCAAAACCGTTTGGAATGTTGACCTTTTTCTTGGTGAGCTGCCTGTACATCTCACCTAAAGAAGCGTTTTTTCCGCCAACTAACGGTACATCTTCTATCCCTAGCTCATCGAACCATAGAATAAACCTTTCTGAACGTTTCATCTATCTACCTCTTTTACTAAAATTAAGAAGTTCTTTATATATAAATGTTACTCATAATTCCATACTGGAAGCAGGTTGTTAATGTCTACAACAAGGTCTGGGTCATACCTTGGATGTCTGGGTGGTTTTTGATTGGTGCAATTGACGATCCTTTCAAGCTCTCTTTTTTCTTTGACTTTTATGCTTTTAATGTTTATATCTTTACTGCCTTCCTGGGGACTCACTAGAACCGTAATTGCGCCTAGGTTATGGCCATACTTAATGTCTGTATAGATCCTGTCACCTATCATGATAGTCTCTTCACCTCTGCATCCTGTTGCAGCTCTTGCAGCAGCAACTCCCCAAGGTTTTTTGAAGAAGTGCTCAACAACTTGGAGATTGTACTTTTCAGCAATCCTGCGTCCTTCCTCTTTGTAGAAAAAAGTCCCTGCAGAGTTTGACACTATCCAGAAATTACCATGCACTGCTTCTACTAGTTCTCCGATATG
>JAHWHD010000027.1 GCA_019323525.1 Candidatus Woesearchaeota archaeon | reverse complement strand
TTGATTGGTCTTTTTGCACATGGTGCAGAACCACCAAAGCAAGAACCTGTTTTAGAAAGAAAAGTTCAAAGACCAGCATACACATTTATGGTTGGCCCTCATAAGGATGAAGCAGACGCTGCTAACATGCTTGCCCATGTTTCAAGAGACAAGTACAAATACTTACTTATTGAAAGTCCTTTTTCAAAAGATATGACATCCCAAATTAACTATCACCTTTCGAATCTTTTTGTTGAGTATCAGTCAACCCACTCTGAAAGGATATACGGAAGAAGGGACATTGATTTTTTACAGAGGTTAGAAGGCGCATTTGCTAACGCAGGCTCTTTCGGAAAATCTGCAGCACACCTTATATTGGGATCTACAAAAAAGGGAGTTGTACCTCATTTTTTTGAAGCTTACTCGGACTCCCAGCTTCACGAAGTGGATAGATTGCAATCTAAAATGGTCTCAGAATTACAGTCAGTCAGGAGCGACCAGGATCTAGAAGATTTCGTAGACGCAGCTGTTGAATGCGCTTCTTATAGAAACAGCCATATGATTAGCAGACTTAAGGAAATGAGGAGCAAATACAAGAATTCTTTGGTATTTGTAGGTGCAGCTCACATGGATATAGCGAGACACTTCCCTGGCGCCTCTTTAATAGAACTGCCTATGGACGGACACCCACTTCCAAGCATACTGCAGAAAAAGATCGGCACTCCTGGTTATAAACTTACAGCTGTAGACAGGTCTCGCCTTTTTAAATATTTACAGAGTCACTAGTGTAACTACTTGCTGATGGCAACAAAACCGAAAGATTTATATACTCCTAACCCATAGTTGCTTTAGAAGCACAATGTATACTCCAAAAAAATGCCCGGATTGTGGAAGCGACAGTTTCTTTGTAGATAAAGAACGTGGTGAGATTATTTGCAGAAGCTGTTCCACTGTTGTAGAAGACCACTTAGTAGACTTTGGTAGAGAACGCTTTGTCGACACTGAAGATATGGAAAGAAACTCAAGGACAGGCGCTCCATACGACCCAAGAATATCTAACAACCTTATCACTAAAGTAGGTAATGCAAAGGATCTTAGAGTGATGTCTAGAAGGGCTAAGTATAAGTTCATGAGGATGAGACAGAAAAATAACTGGTCAAGCTCCTCAATCGAGGCTAACCTTAACAGGGCACTTGGTCATCTAAAGGTAATCTCCTCAAACTTGAGAGTTACAGATTCTATTGAAAAAGAAGCAGCTGAGATCTACAGGTCAGCTGTTATCAAGGGCTTTACAAAAGCACGGTCTTGTGAAAAGACTGTGATTGCAGCTCTTTACATTGCATGTAAAAGATTTGGCTATCCAAAGACTCTAAAAGAGTTCTCAGATGTTACAGGTCTTGAGAAAAAGACAATCGGTAAAGTCTATAGAAAACTGATGAGAAATCTTGCTATCAAGATAAACCCATTATCAGCTATCGACTTTGTATCGAGGTTTGCTTCAGAGCTAAGGATAACACCAAAAGTACAGTCACAAGCTGTTGAATGGATTGAGAAGATGCAGAACCTGGAACTGACTTCAGGTAAATGTCCTATGTCAATCGCAGCTACAGCTCTATATCTATCAGCTCTTTTATCTAATGACGAGAAAAAGACCCAGAAAGAAGTGTCTGATGTTGCACAGATTACAGAAGTCACTCTCAGGAACAGATGCAAAGAGATGATCACTGCTTTGAAGATGAAAAGGCAGTTTCGCGGCAAGATTAGTTATGATTGATTAAATGGAGGCTAACCAAATGGCAGATCCAGACTATAAATTAAAGTTACCTAAAGAACTTCCTGGCGGTTTATGTGCCGATCCTGCTGGTAATGGATGGAATATTTTCGGTGAGGGTATTAGCGCTTTCATCTTTGCCGATAGAGACGACAACGGCCAACGCATTTACAGAGCAAACGTTATAGCGACCGGCCCATACGATGACGGCCTTCTAAGGAGATGCGTCCCAGGAAGATATGACCCTAAGACTGGCGAAGTTGTCAGAGATATAAGGAGTCAATCTGAGTTTGAACAACTTATCGAACAGCTATTCCATGCAAAGGAATGCTTTTTCACAGCAGACGTTTTGGATTAAAGATGTCTAAAGCAAAATGCCCGTCGTGTAAAGACGAATCTGATTTTTCTTACGTAGGCTATCAAGCTGGCGACGACCCTGTAGACAGCAGGCACTTATACACGTGCAAGAGATGCGGTTCTACAGTAGCTTACAAAAGCATTGTAGAATTCAATGGTTCTGATACACAAAAACGTGGTGATACTCCAAAATATTATGTCTGTAGAGAGGAAGGCTGTAACCATGTAAAGATCGAAGGCGAGATGGCATGGAGTCCTATAGACAAACACCTTTTACAATACTTAAAAGAACAAGCAAGATTCGCAGTAGGACTTTGCGACACTCATTGGGTCGAAGAACGCGGCTTAAAAGACTAAATCCAAACCCATATAAACCACCTCTTACCCAGTTTCTTTCATGCTATTTCCTCATGACCAGATACGAGAATCCCAGTCAGAGCTATTGACAGATATAAAGCAGGCAATTGAACAAAAGAAACATATCATTGCGCATGCTCCAACTGGTCTTGGCAAGACAGCTGCAAGCCTTGCACCTGCTCTTGATTACGCTATCAAGAACAAGCTAACAATCTTCTTTCTTACATCACGCCATACCCAACATCTTATCGCAATAGACACTTTAAGCAAGATAAAAGAAAAACACGACGCAGACATCATTGCTACAGACATCATCGGCAAGAAATGGATGTGCATTGTTCCTGCAATCGACCTTCTTTCAAGCTTTGAATTCTCAGAGTTCTGCAAGAACCAGAGAGAGGAGTCAAAGTGCGAATTCTATAATAACACCTATGGCAAGGGTAAAAAACCAAGTGTTAAAGCAGAGAAACTTTTAGGAGAACTCATCAAACTTAATCCTCTGCACACTGGAAAGATAATCGAGCTTTGTTTAGAAAAAGGCTTTTGCCCTTACGAGATGTCAATACTGCTCTCTTTAAAAGCGAACGTTATTGTAGCTGACTACAACTATATCTTTAACCCTACAATACGCGATACTTTTTTCAAAAAATCAGATAAAGTGCTTGAAAGCTCGATTGTTTTAGTCGACGAAGCGCATAACCTTCCATTACGTGTGCGCGACATGCTTACCCAGAACCTGTCAACTATACAGCTGAGCAACGCTATAAAGGAAGCTGAAAAATACCAGTACAACGAGACAGCATCTGTTTTAAAAGAACTTCTTGACGTTCTCCTTGACATGGTAGAATCTGACACAGAAAGATTGGTTGATAAAGATGATTTTATTGAAAGAATCGAGTCTATAAGAAACTATGACGAGATAATCGCAGACCTTGAATTCATAGCAGGAGAAGTAAGAGAGAAACAAAAACGTTCATACATAGGCGGAGTTGCACAGTTCCTTGTCAAGTGGCCCGGCGAGGATGAAGGTTATGCGCGTATCCTTACAAAAACCTATGGCAGAAGAGGACACCAGATAACTTTATCTTACAGGTGCCTTGACCCTTCAATCATCACAAAACCAATCATACAGCAGACCCACTCTACAATATTAATGTCAGGAACTCTAACCCCGACATCTATGTACAAAGATGTTTTAGGTTTTCCCAATGACACAATAGAGAGAGAATATCCAAGCCCTTTCCCACAGGACAATAAACTTAACCTCATCATCCCTGAGACTACAACAAAGTTCACAATGAGAAATGAGTCCCAGTTCAAAAGAATCGCAGAGATCACGTCTGACATTGTAAACATTGTGCCTGGCAATACAGCAATATTCTTTCCATCTTACTACTTGAGGGACGAAGTAAACAAATACTTCACATTCCTCTGTAAAAAGACGACTTTAACAGAGCAGGCTGGCCTAAGTAAAGAGGACAAGATTGAGCTTCTTAACAGGTTTAAAGATTTTCAAAAGGTTGGCTCTGTCTTGCTAGGCGTCTACTCCGGCTCATTTGGAGAGGGTATCGACCTGCCTGGTGATTTATTGAAAGCAGTGATTGTAGTAGGACTTCCTCTTAACAAGCCAGACCTTGAGACAAAAGAACTAATCAAATATTATGACGAACTTTTCGGAAAAGGCTGGGACTACGGCTATCTTTTTCCTGCAATGAACCGCTGCTTTCAGTCAGCTGGCCGCTGTATACGTTCAGAGACTGATAGAGGAACCATAGTCTTTCTAGACCAACGCTTTACCTGGCCGAACTATTTCAGGTGCTTCCCTGTAGACTGGAAACTGAAGATAAGCAAGGAGTATCAGCAGATGATTAAAGATTTTTTCTTAGATTAATCCTGCGCCAGAATATGAAAATAATTCTAATCAACTGATTCTAATTATGTCACCTCTATAGTAATAACTCACGAATTCTAGCGTTATAACCTTTGTAAACCAGCATACCAAAAAATACATAAACGCAACCAGTATACGAAATCGTAACATTTATATACCTGTATGATTATATTATTTGTATCACGATAAAGAAATCAGGGGCTGCCCTTATTTCTTCAAACCACCCCTCACACATGAGCAGCCTCCTGATTACTTTTACGCTTAAAAAAAGAGGTGAATTCAAAGGTGTAGGCTTCTAGCGAAGCCTGCACCTTCCTTATTCCCGCAACAGGCGGGAGCAAAAGAAAACCAAACTCGGCCTAACTCACCACGGATTTAAGCGCCAAAGCCAGATCCGGGCTATCTGATGGCTTGAAGCTCTTCTATCTAAGATGTTGTGGCCATGATCACAAATTCGCAGGTCGCAGTTTTGGAGCGGCCTGCTTCATCCCCTTTACTGCTACTGTCGCAGGCGCTTTTCTACCTACACAAGGACCATCTTTTACAATAAAGCCGGCTTTCTCAAGATTGTCTCTCACTATTCTTGCACAAGAATAAGTTGTTAACATTCCATTAACATTCATCCTGCCATATATGTCTTTAAAGAGCTCATATGTCCATAGCTCAGGCACTTTTTTTGGGGAAAATGGGTCAAGAAAACAGATATCAAAGCATTCTTTTATTGTTTTTATCGTCGACAAAGCATCTCCAACTATTAGAGTTATCGTGATGTTTTCTTTTGCTATTTTTATTATTTTATTTTCTTTAATATTTTTTATTTCGATTATTTTATTCTTATTTTCTTTAATTAAATCCTTAATAACAAAATGACTATCAAAAACATCATCAACCTCAAGTATCTTAAGCAATATCCCAGGATCATTCTCCAATGCAATAACATTAACTCTCTTACCCGTGACAGCATCAAGCAGAGCAGCTGTATTATACCCAAGACCAAAACAAACGTCAAGTACCCATATATCATCCTTATCCTTAACACTCCCCAGGCAGGGCTCTACAAACTTCTTCTCAGACTCTTCTTTAGCTCCAGAAATACTGTGATAGGTTTCACCAACCTTATCGCTCATGAACGTAACACTCCCGTCTTGGGTCTTTACTTTCTCCATGGCTGCTTCAAAGAGCGCCTGGTTTATATAGTTAATTTCGCTGGATTAGTCCCCCAACAGTGACAAAAGAGCGAAAGCTTTATATACTTGGCCATATATTAGTACTCATAAGGAGGTTTATACTCAAAATGTTAGAAAAAATTCAAACCAAAAGTGAACAGCTTGCTAGGTTCAACGATTACCTTAGAGGTAAAGAGCATGAATACGCTTCTAAATCCGCTAAAGGCGAACCAGTTGATCAAGACTACTTGAAAAAGTTGAATGCTACAATTAAAAGGGTCGAGGCTAAACATGCTGTTTGTAAGGACGCGATTGATGCTCTTGTACAGCTAGCAGACCTTTACGATGCAAGGGTTAAACTAGAACCGCAGTTAAGAGAAGCTCAAGGCAATGACCAGGTTTACGGAGTTCTAAGTGAACAGGCTAAACAACTAGAAGGCAGGTTCACGACTGTATATGCTTACATGCTATCAGACAATAGTCCTCTTGACAGCGACGAGAAAACAGCAGTTAGACAAAAGTACAATTCTCTAAGACAAGTCATAAAACCAACACGTAGAGACGACTTAAAGAGAGCAGACCTTAGCAATCTGGTTAATTAGCTCTTTTTTTTATTTCTTCAGGATCTTTTTTAGGAGAATGTTCTAGTTCAGCCTTTAACCTTCGATAATGAGCTCTGGTGTATAAGTCATCTGCAGTTGCCTGCAACTCAGAAATAGTACCCAAAATCTTATCTTTAGCACTCCCAGAGGCATTTGCAGCCATTTCCTCAAGTTTAGATATGCTATCATAGTACGTTTGTAAACCAGGAGAGTTTTCTGCAGCAATCTCTGCATTTCTAAGAACAGTCTGGGCACTCTCACCATATACGGCCTCAATCTTTTCAACAAGAGCAGGTATTATATGCTCTTTCATAACCCTTCCAGCACTCCCAGGATCATGCTTGTATATATCATCAAGCTTTGTAGTGATTTCATGTATGAACTCTACTAAGCTTTTATCTTGTTTTGCCATATACATTTTTGCCCCCAACTGATGACTAGAATAATCTGAAAATATTTAAAGCTTAGCCACAACATCTGTAACCACTAGAAAGGGACAATAAAACCGAAAAGTTTATATATTATAAAGTATATGTTTCAGTATAGAAAGAAAATGTCTGTAAATATAGCTAAAATCTTGGAAAAAGAAGCTCCTGCAAAGGAAATCCCTGAAAAGGATAACACCAATGCAGAGAATATATCTAGATTGCTCGCTGATATTAATCCAGATAATCTTGAGGAAGTTCTGGCTAAAGCTAGAGGTCAAGCAGCTCAGGATAGAGCCGGTGCTCTTGAAGATATGCACCAGGACGCAAAATCCTATATCAAAGAAGCAGCAAAAGACCCTGTTCAGGCAGCTAAACTCATTAGCGCAATGTTCTCATATATCCAAGGCCAGGAATCTGAGCTTGAAAAAGCAAAGACTCGTAGAGATTTATGGAAAAAATCTGCCAAAGATAATAGAAAGAAAGTAAACGACGGTAAGTTTGATGAACTAACAGGACTTTACATTAGAAAGGTCTATGATTCAACCCTGGCTAGAGAGACTGCAAGGGCTGAGAGAAAATACGCATATTTCCCTTCTCTGATAGTTGGAGATATCGACCATTTCAAGAAATTCAACGACACATACGGCCACCAGGTAGGTGACCTTGTCCTTAGAATGGTTGCAGATGTGTACAATAGAGAGGCAAGAGCTACTGACCTTGCTGCAAGGTACGGCGGTGAAGAGTTTGCAGTGATTGCACAGGACACAGACCTGGAAGGTGCAAAGGTTCTTGCTGAAAGGATCAGAAAAGGTGTAGAGGCGCTAGTATTCGACCCTGAATCTGATATTGTTAAAGATTTTGTTAAAGATATGGACGAAGCCTCTAGGGAAGAATTCCTGAAAAAACTTGCAACTGTTGGCAAGATCACAACAACTATAGGCGTAGCTGAGTTCAGGAAAGGGGACACACCAAAATCCTTGTTCGGAAAAGCTGACGCAGCATTATATGTTGGCAAGGAACAGAGAGGAAGGAATACTGTAGTTAGTTATGAGAATGGCATGAACAAACCTGCCAAATAGTTTCTTTCAAAAAGTTTATAAATCATAGTCTTAAACTGACTTAACATGAAACCGTTAACAGCTAAAGAACTAAAAAAGAAATATCTTGATTTTTTTAAGAAAAAGAAACACGCAATAATTGATTCAGCTTCTATCATACCTGAACACGACCCGACTGTTCTTTTCACAACTGCAGGAATGCATCCTTTAGTACCTTTCCTGATGGGCCAGCCTCATCCAATGGGTAAAAGGCTTGCTAATGTCCAGAAATGCATTAGGACTGTAGACATTGATAATGTCGGAGACCAGACACATACTACGTTTTTCGAGATGTTAGGTAACTGGTCACTTAACGATTACTTCAAGAAAGAGGCAATTGAATGGAGTTTTGAATTTCTTACCAAGGAACTTGGTTTTGACCCTGAAATAATATCTGTAACCTGTTTTGCTGGTGATGATGACGCTCCCAAGGATCAGGAAACAGCTGATACCTGGAAATCTCTTGGAATCTCTGGTAAAAGGATTTATTTTTTACCTAAAGAAGACAATTGGTGGGGCCCTGCAGGAGCAACAGGACCTTGTGGACCCTGCACAGAGATGTTTATCGATACAGGTCTTCAGAAATGCGGTCCAAAGTGCAGGCCTGGCTGTAACTGCGGTAAATGGTTTGAGATCTGGAACGACGTTTTCATGAACTATGAGAAAAAAGCAGACGGTTCGTATGTAAAGATGAAACGCCACAATGTCGATACAGGCATGGGAGTTGAACGTACGATTGCGATGCTCCAGAAAAAGAAATCTGTCTATGACACTGAACTATTTAAGCCATTAGTTGAATTGCTTGATAAGCTTACTCCGCCGCATTACACATCAGAATCAAAATCTATGAGGATTATCTGTGACCATATACGCGCATCTGTTTTCATACTTGGAGATGAACGCGGCGTAGTTCCTAGCAATGTTGACCAAGGCTATATCCTAAGAAGATATATTAGAAGGATAATAAGACATACAAAGCTAATTGGAGTAGCTAAGTCTGAAGATATCACAGTAAAGCTGGCTAAACTTGTCATCAAGATGTACAAGGATGATTACCCGGAACTGAAGAAGAATGAAAAGAGAATCCTCGAAGAGCTTAAGAAAGAAGAGGATAAGTTTGAGAGAACGCTTGATAATGGATTAAAAGAATTCGAAAAGATGATTAAAAAAGACAACCAAATTACAGCTAAAGAAGCTTTCTTATTATTCCAGAGCTATGGATTCCCTATCGAGATGATAGAAGAGCTTGCTAAAGAGAAAGACGTTCCTATAGATGTTGAGGGTTTTAACAAGGAATATGAAAAACATCAGGCACTTTCAAGGGAAGGCGCAGCTGAACGTTTCAAAGGCGGCCTTTCAGAAGCTTCAGAGGTTACAGCTAAACTTCATACTGCCACTCATTTACTTAATGAAGCTCTTAGAAAGGTACTTGGTAAAGATATCAAACAAAAAGGTTCTAACATCACTCCTAAACGTTTAAGGTTTGACTTTAACTTTGACAGGAAACTTACAGATGAAGAGAAAAAGGCTGTTGAAGACGAGGTTAACTCTGTTATCAAGAAAGCTCTTGAAGTGACTAGAGAAGAGATGCCTCTTGAGAAAGCTCTCAAGACAGGCGCACAAGCTGAGTTCGGAGCAAAATACCCTCCTAAAGTCACTGTCTATTCTGTTGGAGACTACTCAAAGGAGATCTGCATGGGACCTCATGTAAACAACACTAAAGAGCTCGGCAAGTTTAAGATTATTAAAGAAGAAAGTGTTGCAGCAGGTGTCAGGCGTATTAAAGCAATACTAGAATAGTGAGACTTCCGAAGGAATGTCGCACTTGTTTTGCTCGAGCGTTATTAAAAGCTCGGGAGGATAAAGGCGATTTTAGAATAATCACTTCATCTCTAGATACCTCTTAGCATCATCTCTATGCAAAAAAATCTTGCCGTTAAGGCCAAAATAATCGCCATCTTCTTTTTTCATATGGGCGGTAACCGAAGTCCAGCCACCAAGATGAACATTATCTAGACTAATCCTAAGCCCTACGGGTATCTTTTTCCTGGCCAACAGGTCAGGCCTTAACTTACCAAGAAAGTCTGTTAGCTCTTTCCTATCTATGATATCATCAGTACGGGTTCCATACGCGCTTTCTAATTTCCACCTTACATCCCTCAAAAGGTCCTTATCGGCCTTTTCCTCTGCTTCATCTTTTCTCTTTATTTCTTCTTGAACTTTTTTGCATAACTTCTCTTGTTTCTCATCTTTTACTTCGTATGTAAAACTCTTAGCTCTCTGCAGCTCGTAATGTTCCCACTTACCTTTATCATACCCTCTCCTGAATGCATCGTCCATCTTGTAAGAATAATACGTAAATCCAAACATTAAGATCCACCCCAACCCCATCGCCATAAAGCATCCGTCTCTTCTATCTACCATGCTCAAAGATAAACTAACTTAACCCTTATATCTAACGTAAAATATATTTTAACTTTTAAGTTAACTTATATATCAGATAATATAACTTGGAAGCATGCTGTTACCAGAAAAAACGAACCCAAGTACAAAAGAGTTGATAGTTGATATATTAGCTACAAACCCTGAACTGACTGCAAAGCAAGTCTATAACAAGGTAAGACACTCTAAACCTATTACATACCATGCAGTTTTCAAGCTTCTTAATTTGATGATAGATGAAGATATCATAACAAAGGATAACAAGAACTATTCTTTAAACCCAAGATGGATTACAGACACAAAAGAATATTTCCAGAGACTTGAACTTTCTTATAATAATCGTAAAGAGTCTTTGATAATTAACAAGGACACAACACATTTCATACTTCCAAGTTTACACGAAGGTTTCTTTATGTTGATGAGAGCTCTTGATAGGGGTGTTTTCGGAGATTCTAAAGAAATCATAGGACATTTTACTCACTTGCTATACTTATTCATCTCAAAAGAAGAAACAGCTCTACTAAAAAAACTTGGAAGAGAGAAAAAATTCTATTACCTGGTTAATAGCAAGAGCATAATTGACAGCATGATTGCCTATTACAATAAAAGAACTTTCAATTATAGAACCAAGTTAGGAGTAAAATGCGCAGAACCGTTCTACTTGTACGTTATCGGAGACACTATCTTACAAATATCGATCCCAAAAGATATCTCTCAAGCAATGGAAAGAACATACTCGCATAAGTTCACAGCAACAATGATCCCAAAACCAAGGATTAACCAGATGACCACTTTTATCAACGAAGTAGCACACAAAAAAGTAAAGATCCATGTACATGTAATCAAGGACAAGGACACAGCAAGCCAGATAAGAGAGAAAACCCTTAGACATTTTTGAAAATATTTATATAATGCAACGATATTAACTATATAATAAAAGAGGTCACAAAGATGAAAAAACTATTCCTAATAACAATTTTAATCTTAGCTATTTTTATCATTGGCTGTGAAGGCGAGTACACAGCAGAGCCAGAGTACCCTCAAGGTAAACTTTATCTTGACCTTGATAATAGATACATTGGCGGCAAGATGGCTGCTTCCAGCTTTATCAAGGATGTTGAATGTCTGTACTTCCAAGATTTTGATGCTATAATTGACGATATTGACTTCCACATGACCTTTAACTTTGAGACTGGCGAGATAGATGGCAGGTTGTCAGGCTCTGCAGAAGGCAACAAAGGCCATTCATTGGGCGATTTTGAAGGACGCATCAACGGAGTGATCGACGG
>JAHWHD010000026.1 GCA_019323525.1 Candidatus Woesearchaeota archaeon | reverse complement strand
TTGACAGGGCTATCAGGATAATCTTGTTTGTGTTCTTTGTATATCTGGGATATAGCTTTCATTGGCTGTTTTATGTGTTAGGTGCATGGGAGATGTTTACTATAATCACTAGAAGATGTCCTATGTATGATTGGATGAAGTTTAAGACAAACTAACGTTCCATCCTCAACCATTCACCTTTATCAAGGATGTTTTTAACTACAACCATATCCTTTCTATCTAAAGGAGCTACAATCCTGCCAAAGCCGAGGTTTTCGTCAATCCTGTTCTGGACAAGGCAGAGGCCTCGTCTGATGTTTGCCTTGACTATAGACTTGCCAAAGACGTCCTTTTTACAGAGAAACAGCCATTCTGCTTTATCGTTCACAAAGACCTTTCTAGTTGAATGTTTAGATATAAGGTCTATCAAAGCTGGTGAAGGATAGAACTGTTTTGATTTCTGTCTTCCTAGGAAGATTCCTTGCGAGAATGTTTCTAAAGGGATCTTTTCTTTTAAATCGGTTAAGTTATCGTGAACCAAAAAGTAATCATTACCCTGCTTGACGATATTATCAAACCTGTGATCTGTGAAATGTTTTATGAACTGGTGTATCATTTTATTGATAATTTAATATTGAACAGTTTAAAAAACTTTTCTTCGATAGGGGCTACTTCTGCCTCTGGCATGTCAAGGGATTCTGCCTGTTTTCGTTCAATATCTTTCTTTATTCTTGCAATCTCGATTCTAAGATTGTCTGTCCTTTCAAGGATATCAAATTCTTTGATCCTTGTATCAGTCTCTCCAATAGATCTGATGATGGCTGCGTAATTTTGCTGGAGCTTATCCAGGACATTTGTGTCCAGGATCTCGTCGATCGCCTCGCGGATCTTTTCAGTGTTCTTAAGACCTAGCTTGTCAAGGGATCTCTTTAGCCCTGCAAGAACTGCTATGATGTTCTTTTCCCTGTCATTGATCAGCGAAACAACAGGGTTTGTGATATAACTGTTTACAAGCTTAGAGTCAACAGCAATCTTGCTGTACTTCCTTAAAGCACGTTCAAGGTATGCGAATCGTTCTATTATAGAGGCTTCGATCTGTTTAAGCTGGTTATTGAGGTTAAACTTTTGTTCCTGCAATGATTTGAATTGCTTTATCTCTTCTGAGTTTTGCAATGTTAGTAGTTGGTTTTGTTTTTCAGCCATGAGCTTTTTATCTTCTTTTAATGCTTTTTTTCTATTCTGTTGTTCTTTTTCAAGGTCTTCTTTTTTGTTAAGGTTCTCAAAAAAGTTCCTGATGTCTGTTTCAAGCTCTAGAATCTCAGTGTACTTGTACTTGTCAAACTGTTTCTTGAGAAGTTTTATCTTGTTATTGATCTGTTTAAAGCTGTTAGATACAGCCTCAACTGGTTTAAAGTACAGATGCTGGGCTGCCCTGTAGCTCTTGAAAGTCGCTTTTCCGTACTCGTCAAGCTCTTTTTCGAATTTATCTAGAAATTCCAGAACATTGTTAACATCATCTTCAATCTTTACCCTTTCAAGGAATATTCTTGTAAGTTTAGAGTACTGGTTCTTGTGGCCGAGAACAATATTCTTTATCCTGTCAGGCTGTGACTGGTCTTCTTTGCCGATGGTCGAGCTCTCCAAAGTATCCAGCTTTTCAGGTAAAGAGTCAAGTATCTCTTTAACCTCAGAGTAGAACTTAGAGATTATCTCGTTCAATGGTTTTAGTTGTTGTTCTTTGATATCTTTGAAGTATTGTTCTAGATTGTCCAACTTAACTGCAGCAGTTTTTTCTTCTTTTTTAAACAGGTTTTTTATGAAATCAAACATAATTACACATGAATGCGGATAATATTTAAATATTTGGGGTCATTTATAAACAATAATGGCTAAGAAAAGGGATAAAATTGATGAAAAAAGGATTGCAAAAGAACGTATAAACATACTTTTCGAGCAAGCTGATAAGCGCTTTAACACAGACAAGGCTCTTTCTAACAGGTATGTTACACTGGCCAGGAATATCTCCATGAAGTATAAGGTTCGTATACCTAGGGAGTTGAAAAGAAAGTTCTGCAAGCATTGCTATAAGTTTTTGAAACCTGGAGTCAATCTAAGGATAAGGACAAGAAAGGATAAAGTGGTTTATTATTGTATGGAGTGTAAGAAGTTTATGAGGTTTGTTAAAAGTAAAAAAAAGTTTTAGTGTCTTAACCTTATTCCTTGATGCGGATTTTCCCTCGTATAGCCTGCGCAAAGGTCGTAATCTCCTTCATTAATGCGTTCTTCCCAGCTTCTTCCGTCAAGATAACTCGGGCATGGTGGTTCTATCTTTCTTGAAGGTTGAGCTTTTGTGGTCTCTCCGCCGCTGTTAACTATGACCAGGAATCCTAGGTCTCTTCCAAGTTCAGCCATGGTTCCTATCTTTCTCTTCTTTGCCATCGGTATCACCTAAAATAATTATGCCCTGCTACTCTCTCCATTTCATAACCCGCTGAAAGCGAATTCTAGGAGTTTAAGGGCAGGGCAGGTATTGAAATTAAAGAAGTTATATTTATTTGTTTTGTTTATTTTGGATATAATCACTTGCTCTCTTCCGCAGGTCAAAGACCGTTCCGAGGCTGGAGATTCTTGCTTCAAGCAGAGGGTTTTCTAGATCGCTCCAATTGTTATTATCTCCAATTCTTCTCCAAAGTTCAGATAAACTTACACTTTCAGCAGCCAACCTTTCTGAGATGGGGTTAATCTGAGAAATATCATAAGCATTTAAGATCGGCGGTCTGAAATCCGGGCTATAGACCTCAAGAACAGAACCATAGATTTTAGGATCTGAATCTGGATTCTTAGCAAGAAACTCAGACCATCTACACTTAGCAAAAGGGGTAGAATGTTGAAAATCAGCCATCAACCACTGTGGAAGAGACATAATGTATACATCTATGACGTTTTTTCTAATTCCATATCCGTGCCTCCTAAACGTCCGTCCGATAGTTCCACCAGCTTGGATCTCCTTGTCTATTTTCCTCAGTTCAGAATCTAGACATTTTGGGAAGAATGTAAGGGCGTATGTTCTTGATACATCTTGACCATCTACAAGGTGGCTTTCTCTCATTCTATCGTCATGTCTTAGAACTTTAGCTTTTACAGGTCCATATCTCTCTTCAAGTACGTCCTGATGCAGGCGCTGGATTGTTGGGAAATGTTCAAGTTCCATTTTGTATGCTAATAACTAAACCCCTGTCCTGCGCTTGTGAGCATAGAGATCTACTTTGACTATAGAATCATCCTGTAGAATGACTGTAAGACCAGATGACTTTGGTGTGATTGGTCCTGTAACCTTTTTCACTCCAGGTATCATGGTATAATCATAAGGTCTATGACCCCTTCCAAATTCTGCTTGTGGCTTGTTTTCTGAAAATTCGTACCAAAACACGTCTTTGATATTTAACACCGGACTTTCAGCAGTTGAGTCTATAGACACCACATCAACTTCAGAAGGCCATGTAGGTTTGCCTCCGAAAGACCTGCTAGTGCCGCTGATGGTATCTGCTGAAAGAAAAGCCCTTTGAGCGTCAGTTAATGCTGTATAATCGTGTTTTCCGAATCTTTGTGTTAATTTTTCTAGTTGTTC
>JAHWHD010000025.1 GCA_019323525.1 Candidatus Woesearchaeota archaeon | reverse complement strand
TGTCGTCGAGAAATAAAGAATATTATCTCAAATAATCAAGCGGGCTTTTGACACTTTTGATGAATTCCTTGCTTACTTTTGTGTATATCTGTGTCGTCGATAAATTGGCATGTCCAAGGAGTTCCTGGATAACGCGGATATCAGCTCCATGTTCAAGCAGATGAGTTGCAAAACTTGAGCGCAAAGCATGGCAAAAAACTCTCTTCTGGATCTTTGCTTTTTTTGCTGCATTTGAGACAACCTGTTGCACATATCTCTTGCTAACCGGAAAAATCATGTCGCGTTTATTCGCATTTTTAGCCTGTTTTTTCAACTTTCTGCAGATCTTATGGCTGAGCACTACCAGGCGGTCTTTTTTGCCTTTTCCGGCAGTTATTGTGGCAATACGTTCGTCTAAAGATAGGTCCTGATACCTCAGGTTTACAAGCTCTGAAACCCTTAGTCCAGACGCATAAATGAACTCGACCATGAGTCGATTCCGAGAATTTTTAATCTCTGCTAAAAGTTTTTGAATCTCTTCAGGGGTAAGCACTATTGGAATCTTTTTCTCAGACTTAACAGTCTTTACAGATGCAAAAATGCTTTTTTTCAATATATCGTCGTAGAAGAATCTCAAGCTGCACCTTGCGAGATTTACAGTGGCAGGTTTCATCTTCTTGTCAGATATAAGGTGCGCGAGAAATTCCTTTACATCAGATTCTTCAACTTCATCAGGGGTCTTTTTTGAAAAATCCAAAAAGAGCTTGTTGTAATGCATGTAGTTCCTGATGGTTTTTTCGCTAAAGCCGCGCAGCTTTAGTTCAGTTTCCAATTGCTTGATTTTTTTGCTGAAATTGATCACCCTTTTTTGTTCCGGGAACCCGGCCTAAAAAATGCAAATTTTGGTAAAAATGCATTGTTAATTTATTTTCATACGATAAAAACTACACACAATGGATATTGTGCGAACTTGTATAAATTTTTTGTGTTTTTTTATGTTTTTTTTTGGAAATTATTTGATTTTTTATTTTTTGAATTTTTGATTGAAATTTGTTGGAGTTTTTTTGAGAAAAAGATTTAGGAAAAAAATAGGAATGAAAGTTTTAGGTTTTGACAAGATAGTTGTTGTTCAAAGATTCTAATCATTTTTCAAAGGTTTCGTTCAAGGAAGTCTGGTCAATTCCCAAGAGATTTTCTTTTGCCTGTTTTTCCTTGAAGCTGTTGTCAAGAGCGAGATACGGTTTTCCGTCTTTATACGTTATTATGAGCGGGATCTTCTTAGAGATTATGCCTTCGACATAGGTGTTTACAAGCGATTCTGAGAGGTTTAGGTTCTGGGCTATCCTCGAGTGTGAGATGGGTTTAGAAGAGGCGTAAATCGCCATTAAAACCTGCTTCTCGTTGATTGTAAGAGGCTTTACAAGATAGGTTTTTGTGTCGTTGGGAAGCTGGGAGAGTATCATGAGAATCTCGTCGAGTTTTTCGCTAAGCTTTTCTATCCTTGTGTCAATGTCGTCCATTCGTTCGGCGTTTGCAGCTATCTCTTTAGTGTTGTCGTTTATAGACGAAAGATGCATGTCAAATTCTTCTTTTATCTTTGCAAATGACCTCTTTAATGAGGAAGTCAAAATATTTAATTTGTTTGAGTACATAGGTTTGAGACTCGATCTGAGATTTAAATAATTTTCCAATATCTAAGCAAAAGGTTTATAAATTGACTGACGATTTATATACGACATGGGGTGGAAAAAGCATATTGATGAGCATAGGTGGAATAGGTTTCAGTACTTTCTAAAGTCTGCTTTTGGCAAGATAAAGAGCGATATAGGGAATATAGGCGCATGGATTAAGTATTTTCATGATAAGAACCAGGAGCATGATGAGAGGCTGAGAAGGCTGGAGCAGTTCACGCATCTGCCGTATGAGATACAGAGGATAGATTCTAAGCTTATAGACCTTGAGCATAAGTCTAGGTACCCTACCAATGAACTTCAGAATCTGCATGTCAGGATAGAGGACCTTGAGAGGAACAGGCCTATGACAAACGATGAAATAAGGCAGTTGATTGACGGTCATTACTCGATCCAAAGCATGGCTGAAAGGATACGAAATGTTGAGGAAAAAATGAATTCTATTTCATATGGAAAACCTGTTCAAAGCCATACTGCATTGCAGCAGAAAGTGCTTAAAACAGTGACAAGGAACAGCAAGGAATATGTCAAAAATCTTATTATGTCGCTCATCCAAAAATATGAAAAAATCGCAGGGTTGCAGATGAAAGATATGGTTGTTGATGAGCAAGGGCTTTGCTCAAAAAGCTCGTTCTACAGACTCCTCCAGGAGCTGGAATTTGAGGGAAAAATAGGGTTCTTAAGGAACGGAAAAGAAAAGGTCTTCTATTCAAAAGTGTTTGAAAATGTCGAATCCCAGTCTTAGTCCCAAATAGGACTGAGACCGAAACAGCGACGAAAACCACAGTCCCAGACCAGGAATGGGACTGAGACTGTCGGCTAAAAGACAGTCCCAAAACAAAACTAAGACGGGACTGAGACCAAGAATGAGACTGAGAACAAAGCAGAAGCGTAAGAATGCGCAGATAAAGGAGCCACAACAGTCCCAAATGGGACTGAAATCGGACCCAAATAAGACAGTCCTGGGACTGTTTGGGAATGAGACTAAGACTGAAAGGTCGGCGGCGAAAACAGAGAAAATCTGGCTGCAGAGATGGACAACCAAAGCAAGAGATGCGCAGACTTGTTGGCCTGGCCCCTGTCAAATAAAGTTCCAAAAGATGCAAAGGAAAAATGCCCCTGGAACTGCTGGAAAAATTAGCTGAAATTGCTCAAAAACCAATGCATAAAAGCCCCAGGTTTTAGGGCCAAATAAGGCAAAAAACGAAGTGAGCAAAGCAATATGAAAATAAATCGAGGCAGATCAAATAGTACTGCAGCTATTAGACATAACAGAAAGAAAAGAATGCACACAAAAATACCTGCAATATATGAAAATAATTGAAAAGTGAGGGTTGATTTGTGAGAAGTTGCATATGAAAATAAATGCTGTTAATAGTGCCGCCAGCAAGTATTAGTTAGGCACTAAGCAAAATTAACAAGATTCTTTCGCTCGCAATATGAAAATAATAGAAAAGTGAGAGTTAGTCTGGAGCAAAACAAGTATGAAAATAAATAACTGGCGGTGGTGTGTGTTAAATATAGTGGTTTAAGCGCCTAATACAGTAGAATTCGTGCGATATAGACTGTATTGATGTCTTTTACATTGGTAGAATAGGAGCATACTGGGCGAGACATATATGAAAATAATCAATAAGTGAGTGTTAATACGCGGGCTAAGAGATCTTATGAATACAATAAAAACAATAGCCTTATAAGGAAAATATGATAGAATAAGTATAGTTATAATAGGTGCAGATTACCCATATGAAAACAAATGAAAAGTGAGGATAGATGACTAAACAAATGACAAAGTCTAGGCTTGGTATTATATTATCAAGATTAAAAGTGTTCAAAGAGCCTAAAGTAAGGCTTGAACAGTACCCAACAGACAGCGAGATAGCTGCTGAAATACTATGGAATGCTGTATTACAGGGAGATATAGTCGATAAAACAGTTGCAGATCTGGGCTGCGGAACAGGGGTTTTAGGCATAGGAGCGCTGATTATGGGGGCTAAAAAGGTCTATTTCGTGGATATTGACGAGGACGCACTTAGGATGTGCAAAGAGAATCTTGAATTTATAGAGAAAGAGGTCGGTTTTGAGGGTACGTATATTGTAAAAAAATCCAAAGTGAGCTCTGCAATGTTCAAGGCAGATGTTGTTATCCAAAACCCGCCTTTTGGGGTGAAAAATAAGAATGCGGATAGAGAGTTTCTAGAGAAAGGTATGGAAATTGCAGATGTTGTTTACTCAATGCATAATGCAGTAACAAAAAGGTTTGTCGACAAGTTTGTCGTCGATAAAAAATGCAATACGACGCATTACTGGGAGTTCTTGTTTCCATTAAAACAGACAATGAAGTTTCATGAAAAAAGAATCTCAAGGATAAAGGTGGGGTGCTGGAGAATAGTAAAACAGTATAGGAATAAGTAATCCTGCTAGTGCCTAATCTGTTCGTGCATTTAATTCCTTTTGCTGGTTAAATGTTCAGGCCAGAGTTCCATTTCAACAACAACATTTATAAATAACGTGGTTTCTTAGATGAAATGGTGGTGGTCATGGAACTATCTGTATTAGAAGAAGGAAAAAATAAAATTATCGTCGAGATAAAAGGGGAGGATCATACTTTCTGTAACCTATTACGTAAAGAGTTGTGGAACGACAGCCATGTAAAAGCTGCTGCGTATGCTGTTGATCATCCTCAGACAACAGAGCCTAAGATGATTGTCGAGACTGACGGTAAAGAGGATCCTAAGAAAGCGTTGACAGAAGCTGCCAAGAGGATAAAAAAAGACCTTGACAAGTTTCTAAAAAGTTTTGCCAAATGAACGGCCAAAAGTTGGTAAAAGCTGCAAGGGACGCTATTGGTTCTAGATTCGGCAAGGGGTTTAAGCTGAGTGAAGAGTTTAAACAGGAATTTAAAGATAAAAGAGGGTGCTTTGTTACACTGACAATAAAAGGCGAGTTACGCGGTTGTATAGGGTATCCTGAGCCTACTGTGCCTCTATACGAGGCTGTTATTGAATCTGCTAAGAATGCTGCTTTCTCTGATCCAAGGTTTCCACAGCTATCAGAAGAGGAGTTTAGGCATGTGAAGATTGAAGTTACTGTGCTTACAAAGCCTGAGCTAATAAAGGTTAAACAGCCTGAAGACTACATTAGAGAAATAGTGGTCGGAAGAGATGGCTTAATTGTCGAGAGAGGTTATAAAAGAGGGCTGTTGCTGCCACAGGTGCCTGTTGAGTGGGAATGGGATGTCAAAGAGTTTCTAGAACAGACTTGCGCTAAAGCAGGGCTTAGTATTGATGCGTGGATGGAGCTTGATACTAAGGTGTATAAGTTCCAGGGAGAGATATTTTCTGAGTAGAAACACTTATAATGCAGGGTTTTCTTAATTGTATAATGAAATTTCTTACAAAAGAGGATTCTGTTGCACTTATGCGCAAGTTACGGGTTCCAGAGTATTTTATTAAACATAGTATTCGAATGGAAGAATCTGCTATGAAGCTAGCAAGCAAACTTATAAATCTGGGGATTAAAATCAATTTAGAATTTCTTAGCTGTCTTGCATTACTGCATGATGTCGGAAGCTATAAAATTTGCATAGAAAACGGCTATCCTCTTGAGAAAAGAGGATTGCATGCGCCTGAAGGTCAGATTATTCTTGAAGAGTTAGGGTATCCTGAACTTGCCCACTGTGTTGGAGCACATTTCCTGCTTGATGTGGATGATGATGAAGCTGGTGCATTAGGATGGCCTATAAAAGTAAAACTGCCAGATTTAGTTGAAGGCAAAGTGTTTGTGATTGCAGATGTCCTAACAGGGCACAGGGATATTCACCATGCTCTCGAGTGTTTTGAAAAAGAGGAGATGGAGATTAAATATTGGAATAACTGCCCGGCGTTAAAGGAAAAAACTAAAAATTTGTTTCTTAAGATAATAAGGGAGTTCGAAAGCTATGGGTGGGATGGCAGGTTCTGACTACAGAAACACTTATAAACAGGTGCTGGTGCCTAACTTATATGTTTGTAAGGGTGAAGAGTATAAAGGGAAAGCCGTACCTGTACCTTGTCGAGAATAAGTGGGTAAAGGGAAAGGTGAGGCAGGCTGTGAAGAAGTACATCGGTAGAGTGTTTGATGTTAAGAAGGTTCATTCTAAGGATTTCTTTGAGTTCTTTTCTGTAGGTAATGTTAATACTTATGTTAGGACAAGGAGCAGGGACGATATTGTAAAGGATCTTGTTGCTCTTGAGCTGTTTAATCATGGTTTTGTCGAGAAGAGTGAAGGAAAATGGAGACTTGACAATGTTTTGGTGAATTTGAATGATTGTTCCATAAAGATTAAGAAGAGAGAGGCTGCGTTAAAACTTAACGAAGGGTATCTGCACTCTGAGATGTTAAAAGAGTTGCTAGAGTTCAAGCCTGGAAGAGACAAGGAAATAAGCGGGGTTGAACTCGCTGAGATGTTTGTCAGCGCAGGAGTAGCTGTTCCGCAAGAGGTGTTTGTCGGTCTTATCATGGGTAAAGGGTTTACACAGGAGGTAGAGAATGAGGATTCCTAAACACGTAGCTATTATCATGGACGGCAACAGAAGGTTTGCAAAGAGGTTGATGCTAGAGCCGTGGAAAGGGCATGAGATTGCTGCAGAAGATAACTTAGAAAGGTTGTGTGACTGGTGCGAAGAGGCAGGCGTTAATGAACTTACACTCTATGCGTTCTCTACTGAGAACTTTAACAGGCCTAAGAGAGAGTTTGATTTTCTTATGAAGTTGTTTAAGAAGATTTTTAGAGAGTTGTTAGAAGACCCAAAAGTAATGGAGAGAGGTCTTTGCGTTAGGTTCATAGGAAGGCTGCAAATGTTTGATGATGAGATACAGGAACTTGTTAAGAAAGTTATGGATAGAACATGCGATAATTCTGATTTTTTCCTTAACATTGCAATAGGTTATGGAGGAAGGCATGAAATCGTTGACGGCGTCCGCAAGGTAATTGGTCTTGCAAAGAAAGGCATGATCGATGAAGAGGACATTGACGAGAATACTTTCAAGAATTATCTCTATAATGGTTCTGAGCCTGACCTAATCATAAGGACTGGTGGAGAGAAAAGGTTAAGTAATTTCTTGATGTGGCAAAGCGCTTATAGTGAATTGATTTTTTTAGATAAGATGTTTCCTGAGTTCAATAAAGAGGATTTTGATTGGTGCATAAAAGAGTATGGAGAAAGAGAGAGAAGGTTCGGAAAATGAGGTGTTTGAAGAGCCTGGGAAAGGACCGATAAAGGTTATCCTGGGTGTTGGCTTGATACTCTTAATCGTAGCTATGGTCATACCATTCTCTGGGCTAAAGCATAACCCTGAGCCGAGCGTTGTTATTGAATATGCGCTTGCTGATGATAATTCTGAAGGAACGTTTGATGGATTGTACGATGTTTATGAGTATCCTGTCAGTTCTGAGATAAAAAGTGCAGCTAACAAGATAGCTACAGAAGGGTGTAATTCTGGGATAAAGATGTGTCAGATCAAGGCTTTAGTATATTTTGTAAGGGACAGGATTGATTATGTCAGTGATCCTGAATACAGGGAGTATATCCAGACGCCTGAAGCTACACTTTATTCTGGAGCAGGGGACTGCGAAGACAAGTCAGTACTTTTAGTAGGGTTGTTGAAGGCTATTGGGGTGAATGCTGAAATTGTTACAAAGCCAGGGCATGCGTATAACAGGATATATTACCCTGAAGCTCCAAAGAAGTATCTTGAAGATGGCTGGATATATGTAGATACAACTTGTTCTAGGTGCGGTTTAGGAGAGGTTCAGAAGATTGTCTGAATTACTGCTATCACTAGACCAAATACCACTATTGCTAGTATTATCCAGAAAAATAGATCGAATTGTTGAACTCTTTTTTTTGGCATTAATAAAGGTTTAGGAATTTTTAGTATTTAAATGTTGCTATACTCGGGAGTAATTAGTAGAGGTTGACATCTGTTTAGCAAAAAGCGCTTGCATGTCTGTACAAGCACTGAAAAAGTATTTTGGTAAATATCTGGTTGCTTTATGAGTGTTGGGAGGTTCTCCAACAGTAGCTTCATAGATTTCCATTGCGCCGGATTTCTCTAGATCAGTAAGTGCATTGATTACTCTTTGAGTATCTGGTGTGCTCACCATCTTCAATATTTTTTCAAGAGTTAATGGTCCCCAACGCCGTCTTTCGAGAAAGTCTACGAGCGGTCTTCGAATCTCATGATCTTTAGAGAGATATAGTTTCTTAGTGTTAGTGCCCATCTCAAGCATGCGATGTCCCATGATTGCTGTTGGAAAAGCCGGGTTTATTTAAAGTTTTGGATTGGGAGAAAAAGGATGAAGAAAGGTTTATATTACTTGATAATATCCGTATTACCATGTACGAAGTTGAGTTAAGGGGTTTAGTTGATGATTTTAATAATGTTAAGGAAAGGATAGAGAGTTTTGCTAAGCCTTTAGCGCTCGGGCAGAGAGAGGCTACGTTTTTTTTCCATAACCCTGAAAAGGATGATTTTCATATCAGGTTAAGAATAAGGAAGGATGAATGTGTGCTTAGTTTTAAGGAGCAAGCGGATTTAGAGGTACGTAAAGAGGTCGAGACTAAAGTTTCTAATCCTGAAGCTGTTTATGACCTATTGAAACTTTCAGGATTTAAGATTAAGTATATTTTTGCAAGGGTAACGTACAAATATATCCATGATAAGTTCGAGATTATGCTAAATAGAGTGTTAGACTGGGGAGACGCTGTTGAGGTAGAGACAATGGTTGAGGATGATGGTAAAGTAGATACAATAAAACATGAGATAAAGGAGATTATCGAAGGCAAGCTAGGGTTGCCGTTGTTATCGCACGATGATATGAAGAAAAGGATAGACGAGTTTACTGCAAAGGTTGATCTTGACACCATTAAAGTTGAGGATTTGGTCAAGTATGTTGAGGGTCGAGATTTGAGGTTTTTCTAGACGAATTTATAAACACACCACAACCTTTATAAATGAGCTGATGATTTCAAATTACATAACCGTTATAACTATCCATTGTGATAGGAGGTCAAAGATATGAACAAACAAGAAGTTTTAGAAGTTATCAAGAAGCTTAAGGAAGGTAAGAAACGTAAGTTTTCTCAAAGTTATGATTTGATAATCACTCTTAAGAATTTTAATATCAAGAAAGCTGAGTGCCAGCTTGAGTTTTTTGTGCCTCTGCATTTCTCGCTTGGGAAGAAGATTAAGACCTGCGCGATTGTAGGGCCAGAGTTAAAGGCTGAAGCTGATGAAAATTGCGACACTGTAATCGAAGCTAGCGATATAGATGCATATGCCAGTAAAAAGAAAGACATGAAAAAGTTGGCAGAGCAGCATGATTATTTTATTGCGCAAGCAAATTTCATGGGGAAACTTGCAGGTGCGTTCGGCAGAGTTCTTGGTCCAAGAGGAAAGATGCCAAACCCTAAAGCTGGCTGTGTTGTCCCACCTAAAACTAATCTTAAACCTCTTATAGATAAGCTGCAGAAACTGGTTAAAGTCTCAACTAAAAAGGTTCCTATGATCCAGGTAATAGTTGGAAGGGAAGATATGAAAGATGACGAGGTTGCAGATAATATTGTTACACTTTACAATAACATTGTACATCATCTGCCTAACGAGGCTAACAATGTTAAACAAATAATGTTAAAACTTACAATGAGCAAGCCTTTAGAGTTGAAAAAATGAAACCAAAAGCAAGAGTCGCGGAATATAAGAAAACGGTTGTGCAGGAGTTTGTAAAGCTCATGGAGCAGTACCCAATAATCGGGGCTGTTAACATGGAAGGCCTGCCAACAGCTCAGCTGCAGAACATGAGAGCGCAACTTCGTGATAAAGTCGTGCTTAGGATGACAAAAAGGCGGCTTATGAAGATCATATTTGATAAGATCAAGGATAAAAAGCCAGGCATTGAAGCATTGACAGAGCATCTTAAAGGTATGCCTGCGTTACTGTTCACTAAAGAGAATCCGTTCAAGCTTTTCAAGACACTTGAAAAAAACAAAAGTTCTGCACCTGCCAAGGCAGGACAGATAGCTCCTAAAGATGTTGTTGTGAAAGCTGGAGCTACACCGTTTGCTCCAGGACCTGTCATAGGAGAGCTTGGTGCTCTTGGCATTAAGTCAGGTGTAGAGGGCGGAAAGATTGCGATCAAGGAAGACAAGGTTGTTGCAAAAGAAGGAGATGTTATCAGCAGCAACCTTGCATCAATACTTACAAGGTTAGGTATCCAGCCAATGGAGATTGGGCTTGACCTTGTTGCTGTATACGAAGACGGAACGATCTATACTAAAGACGTCTTAAGGATTGATGAGACAGAGTTCATGGATAAAATACTTAACAGTCACAGGTACGCGTTCAATCTTGCCTTTGAGATTGGGTATCCTACAAAGGACAACATTGAAGTGTTTATACAGAAAGCGTTCAGAGACTCGAAAGGTTTGGCACTTGAACAGAATATACTTGCAGATGCTGTTGTTGCACAGCTTGTGGAGAAAGCAGAGAGAGCTATGCTGAGCCTGAAGAGTGTTGCTAATATACCGGATGTAGTTAAAGAAGAACCAAAGCCAGAACAGAAACAAGAGGAACCAGAGGTTAAGGAAGAGAAAAAAGAAGAAAAACAAGAACAAACAGAGACTGTAGAGGAGAAACCTGCAGAAGAAGTTCCTAAAGAAGAGAAGAAAGAGGAAGCTAAGGAAGAAGAGAAATCACAAGAAAAAGAAGAATCTGCTAAAGAACCAGAGACAGTTGAAGAGAAAAAGGAAGAAGAAACTACAGAGGAACCAAAGGAAGAACCAAAACAAGAAGAGAAACAAGAACCTGAGAAACCCGCAGAGCCTGAAGCGGTTAAACCAGAGGAGCCAGCACAAGCAGAGACTCCTAAGGAAGAGCCTAAACCTCAGGAAACGCCAGAGATAACAGAAGAAAAGGCAGAGGAAAAACAGGATGCACCTGTTACTGCAGAGGACCTGGTAAGACAGACTAAAGAGGCGTTTGCAAAAGGTGAGTTGAAAAAGGTGCCTGAAGAAAAAAAGCCAAGCGCAAACGATATCTTGGATGAGATAGAGGCTGAGGAACCGCCTAAACCTGAAAAAGTGCCGAGTGCGTATGAACTTGCGCAGAGGAAGAAAAGATAATAATCATTATTTAATGGAGGTCATGAAAATGGAATACGTATACGCTGCAATGTTATTGCATAAAGCTGGACAAGAAATCAATGAAGCTAACGTAAAAAAGGTATTAGATGCTGCTGGAGTCAAGGTTGATGATGCAAGGGTTAAAGCTTTGATAGCTGCTCTTGAAGGTGTCAATATTGATGAGGCAATCGAGAAAGCTGCTGTTGTTCAAGCTGCACCTGTGGCTGCAGCTCCTGCTGAAGCTGCTGCGCCTGCTGGCGGAGAAGCTAAGAAGGAAGAGAAAAAGGAAGATAAGAAAAGCGAAGAACAGGCAGCTGCCGGGCTAGGAGCATTGTTCGGCTAAATTTTTATTTTTTTATTTATTATATATTTATTTTTGAAAATGTACCATACGGGTTTGCGAGGATGTTGTCAGATAACGAGAAAAGAGAGCTGTTCAGGCAGTTAAAAGAAAAACAACTTCTTATTTCTAATCTTAAAAAGAAACTTAACCAAATTAACGACCAGAAAGAGGCATGGTACCAGAAAAAGCAGGATGTTTCTGATAAAATAAGGGCGCTTATCAAGGAGAGCAGGGAAAGCAAAGAAAAGAGGGACAAGTTTACTGCAGATATCAAAGAAACTAAAGTAGAGAGAGAAAAACTTAACAAGGGTATTAAAGAGAAAATCAAAGAGATCAAGAAATTTAATGAAGAGAAGAAAAAGATTCTACAAAAGTACAATATAAAGGGCGATCCTTCTAAGATTAAACATGAGATTGAGATGCTTGAGATGAAGATTGAGACAGAGGCTTTGCAGTTCAAGAAAGAGACCGAGATAATGAAAAAGATCAAGGAGCTCAAGCGCAAATATGACGAGAGCCAGCAGGTAAGCACTGTATGGGACCAGATTCACGCTATATCTAAAGAGATAGAGAGGTTGAAGAACGAAGCTGAACAGGTCCACAAAAAGATACAGAGCAAGGCAAAAGAGAGCCAGGTAAGGCACGAGGAGATGATTGAAAGTTCAAAATCTATCAAAGATCTTAAGAAGAAGGAAAAAGAGATCTTTGAAAGGATATCCGAGTTTAAGAAGAACTTTACTGATGTTAATGAAGAACTTAAAAAAGAGCTTGCAGACTTTGCAAAGGTCAGAGAGCAGGTCGATGAGTTCAAGGAAGAGAATTTCAAGAAAAAGAAAGATAAAATCGAGAAAAAGCTTAAAGAGCTAGAGGCCAGTGTAGAAGAGAAAATCAAGAAAGGGATGAAGATTACTACTGAAGATCTTATAGCTTTTCAGGGCAAAGGATAAAAAAATAATTCTGATAAATATAACAATCACTTATTTCTTAGAAATAAATTCTACATACTTGCACTTGCCGCATGTCAAGCGGTCCTTGTGCTTTGCAAGAAATACCGCAGCTCCGCATTTTGGGCATGTCCTATCCCTTGTAACTTTGTCGCCTTCGACCTTGTAATGCTTGTACTTTGCTGATGTTTTCTTTGGCTTTCTCTGGATCTTGCCTTTTTTTGTTGATTTAGCGCCTTTTCCCATTATTGTTCACCTTCTGCGGATTTTTCTTCTGCAGGCTTTTCTTCTGTAGCTGCGCCTAGGTTTTCCTCTGCAGGAGCAGATTCTGCAGCTTTTTTAGCAGACTCTGCTTCAGCTTTTCTCTGTTTCTTTGACTTTACCTCGTAAAGATCCATGTCTTTCTTGTTTTCATAGACGTGCGCGATAATCTTAGAGAACTGTTTACCGAACCTTGTATAAATATGACGGACAGATATTAATTTTTTGTCTGTTCCTAGCTTTGCAGCAAGAGAATCCTTTATTGAGTCTTCTGACGGTGTAGGCCCAGTATAACTAGCCTCTGCAGTTACCCTTGTCCTTGATAACAAGGGAGTTTCGATTTTTTTCTTGATTGTAAGCTCCATTTTTGTATTTGTTGTGTATTTTGTTTTTTTTTGTATCTATGATATTATTGTTCTTATCTGCACTTGATGCAGTACTCGCCTTTTACCTCAATACCCACTTTTTTCGCAACTTCTGATTTATTAGCATCGATTATGTTTATCCTGCCCTGCCAGTTTGTTGAAAAGTTCTCTCCTTTGCATAAAGGACAGGTGCTTCCCTCAACAAAGACCTTGCAGCTCTTGCAAACCTTTTTCCTCATTTTTTCTTTGCCTCTTTCTTTTCTTTCTTGGCTTCCTTGGGTTTGTTATCCTCTTCAATCCATTCTAGCTTGCCAAGACCAGCCTGACGCATAGTAAGGCCGAATTTAGGGTTTGTAACGTCTTTATAACTTATTGCAATCATTCTTGCTCTGCATTTATCTCCTACTTTTAAAACTTTCTTTGATTCCTTGCCAGAGAGCACTTTTTCCTTGCTGAACGAGACAAAATCATCCATTGTCTGTGATACGTGAACCATGCCTTCGATAGGGCCCAGAGCCATGAATACACCGAAATCTGCGATATCTTTCACCCTTCCAAGAAGGACCTCTTGAAGTTCTGGCTTGAAAACAAGGAGTTCAAAAACTGTTTCATAGTATGAAGCTCCGTCGCCGGGTATAACAACCCCTTCACCGATCTGAGTTACCTTGTCAACGTCGATAACTATGCCAAGGTCTTTTGAGATAAAACCTTCATAGTCTTTTTTGATACGCTTGATAACTGCCTCTTCCTTTGTAAGGTTGAAAAGGTCAGGAGGTACACGGATATGGTCCTTGATCTGGGTTCTGTAAAACATCTAGTTCATCACCTTAAGGTATTTTTTTTGCCTTAGCACAATTTTCTTGTTTTTTATCCTGGTTTTTAAAGGTTTGTCTTGTGTAGCAACTATATCCCCCTCTTTTAAAGTTTCCAGGATTAAGTCGTCAACACTTTTATCCTTTGCAGTGTATATGATATTTATATCTTTTGCTTTTATAAGCTTTAAAGCAAGTTTTGCTGCGTTCTTATCAGAAGCTTTTTTTGCAGTCTCTATTATGTTGTTAATTTCGTCGATAGTCTTGTCTATTATATATAATTTATACGTGAAGTCGCAGAGCTTGTCAATCTCGTCGAAGATATCGATATTAAACTGTGCTGGTATGAGCAGGAAGTTTGTATCAATGATAATACGTTTCATTTATAAATTGTGAGAAACGGTTGTTTATAAAGGTTATTTATTATTGCGGGATTTAGGCTTTGTTTTAAGTTTTTTGAGGGACGAACTTGTTTTTTTTCTGGTGGGTCCACGGTCTGGTTCGTCAGGAGGAGAGCCTTCTTCAATCTCTGCTATCACAATCTCCAGATGCTCGTCTTTGTCATGTAGAGGCAATTCTATTTTAGGAACTTGGAGTGTTATAGGATTACCTTCATAAGCACAGGCGCCAGGGTGATTAGTGTAGCCTTGGCCGTAGTCAGGTTCTAAATTGTCCCTGAAAAATGAGCCAAGTGACTGTATATTTTGCTCTCTTTTTGAATCAAGGCGCAGAAAAAATCCGTCGTCAGGGTCAAGATCGAAATCCTCATATCTACCGTAGCATGAATCTGATACGTCTAAACTACTTAAGAATGAGCTTCCAGCGACCCTTTCGCTAGAGCCAGTATTTCCAATGCTTGTGTTGTTGTTTTTATAATCTAAGGGGAAAGTGTCTGATAATGCGCTAACCACGCGTTAATTCACCCCAGGCATACAGAGTATGCCTTTGTAAAGGTAATATTATTGAAGGTTATTTATAAAGCTTTAGGTTCAAATCTGGCAAAGTGTAATTATGTCTTAGTGCTCCCTATAAAGCCGAAGTATTTAAATATTAAAAAGAGTAAATTGTAGATATGGTGCTTGGATATGATTTTTCATTGCTGACAAATAACTATTTTCTGATTGATTTTGCTCTGCCTTTTATCATAATATTTGGGATTTCATGGTTTGCGCTAAAGAAGACTAATATTTTCAAGGATAACAATAGGATATGTACAGCTATCGCATTAGTTATTGGTTTAGGAGTTGTTGTTCCGCACGTGCTAGGGATGTATTCCCCAGGGTCTGATGTGGTAGAGATGATGAAACGATTTCTTCCGAACATAACGATCGCTATAATTGTTATGCTTATGGTGATGGTGTTATTAGGGATCGGCGGGGTAGGAGAAGGCTGGGGAAAGTCAATACATGGGTTTATAGTGGTAATCTCAATAATTATAGTTGCGCTTGTGTTTGCAAATGCTTATGGCTGGGTTGAAAGCGATTCCTGGTGGTTGCAATGGTTACAGAGTCCTAACACTTACAGTTTCATAGTCATGCTTCTTATGTTCGGAATCATAATGTGGTTTATCACAAGACCAGAATCTAAGATTTTTTGAACCAGTTCAGCATCTTTAATGCGTCTCCAGGAGGGTCAGGGGACTCGCAGATTATATGTGCGGGCTTTTTCCATTTCCTGAGATGGTTTGCGAGAGGTATGAAGAATGGTTTTTTTAGAGGAATGTGGCGTCTCTCGCCTTTTGCAGTATATTCAATACCTGAGAAATGTGCGTGAAGGTGGGGAAGCGATTTTATCTTCTTAAATATTTCAGTGTAGTCAATCTTTCCGTTGTTCCTTGCGTAGATATGTGCAAAGTCAATGCATGGCATGCAGCCAGTATCCTTCCTTAGCTGCATGATCTCATCTACATCTCCGAATTGAGATGCTTTGCCGGTTGTCTCAGGAGCGAGTTTTATGTTCCACTTGTTTTTCTTTATGTAAGACTGCATGTCCTTTATCTCTTCCGCTACTTTAGAGTATGTCTCTTCTTTAGAATCAGTTTGATAGTATGCTGCATGGAATACAACAGATTTTGCGCCAAGAAAGTGGCCGCGTTCGCATGCTGCCAGGATTCTTTTCTTTGATGCGTTTATCTTTTCTTTATCCTGTGATGTTAAATTGATGTAATAAGGTGCGTGTATTGTAAGCGCGACATTTTTCTGTTTTGCGTAAGCGCCGACTTGTTTTGCAGTGTTATTATTCATATAGACTGAGTGCGTGAAAGCTATCTCGATAACCCCCAGGCCAGATTTTTTTACCCAGTCAATCATCTGTTCAGGTTTAGAGCTTAACCCTGCTGGACCGAACAAGATCATTTAATCACCTTTAGCCTCAGGAAGTACCTCGAGAACTTGATAACAACTGTAGAAAGAATGATGCTGTAAAGCAAGAATAAGAGTACAAGGTCGAGTATGAGTTTCATGCCAGGGATAAAGTCTGGAGTGCCTGCAACAGCATAGACGAGAAGAGTGGATGCTACGACTGCGACAGCTATACCTTTAGGAGCGTTAAGTGTCATGAAAAGCTTTTCCTTAAAATTGTATTCCTTTCTTATGAATGACAGGTTGATAGAGATAAAGCGTACTGCGAGGAATATTCCGAAAAGGCCCAGTGAAGGAAGTATGAAGTTTAGGTCAAAAGAGAGTTCGACAAGCAAACCCACAAAGATAAAGACTATAATCTCTAAAAAGTTAGAGAATACTAAGGAGTATTCTAGAAGTCTTGTCTTTTCCTTGATATAAAATGTGCCGAACATTATACCTGCAACAGTTACTGCAAGGACTCCATTGCCGCCAAGAAACTCTGAAAGCACATATGTCAACAGTGCTGCACCGATAAGTGCTAAAGGAGAGATCTGTTCTGAATACTGTTTACGCATTATCCTGAACACGACCAGGCCTATCAAGACTCCTGTTCCAATGCCGGTTATTATCTGTAAAGAGAACGGCTGGATCTGTTCAATAAAGATATGAAGAGTAGGAGAGCCTTCAGCACCAAGCATGAGATCGACAAGAAGGAAAGGTATCAAGACAATGAACGGAGTGTTGACTATAGATTCAACCTCTAAAAGTTCAAGCACCTTGTTCTTAGTGCCTTTGATCATCGCAAGGACTGCGCCAGGAGATGTACCTGCCATAAGCGATGCGAACATGATAGAGAGAAGTATTGTTCCTGGCTCGAACATGTAGTCAGTTGCGATTGTCAGGAATACCATAGTAAGTATGATGAATACTGCAGTTAGCTTAAGTGCACTGAACGAGAACTCGTCAAATTCCTTGAACTTGAAGCGTGAAGCTGAATCAAAAACGATCAAGGTAAGTGCAAGTATGCTGATGCTTGTGATAAACACAGGAGGAAACTCGACAAGTGGTTTGCCCTGGAACGTGATGTTCTTAAGAACTATACCTGTCAAAAGCAAGAGAAGAACATTAGGTATCTTTGCCTTATTAGAAAGGATTGCGCAGATAATACCGATAAGTATTACTATCGCCAGGTATGTCAAAAACAGTAGAGCTGCCATA
>JAHWHD010000108.1 GCA_019323525.1 Candidatus Woesearchaeota archaeon | reverse complement strand
TTTTATAAATTCTTTCGAAAAGTTATTAAATAGAGACTGCAAAATCGAAATCTTTATAAATAAAGAGTGGATTAAATATATAAATATAGCGTAATCATTATGCAGTATAATAGTACATGTAATCGAGGGGGTCGATTATTTTTCATAAATTAGGATTAGAAATATCTATGTAGGTGGTTAATCATGGCAACATTTGTAAAAAAATGCCCTGAATGCGGGGGTATAAACCTTTTCTGGAACAGGGAAAAGGGAGAGGTTATCTGTAAAGATTGCGGTCTTGTAATCGAAGATAAGATGGTAGACTTTGGCCAGGAGTGGAGAGAGTTCGAGACAGAATCTGGCCAGTCAAGACGTAGGACAGGAGCTCCTATGACTTATACACAGTTTGATCAAGGTTTAGGAACAGAGGTTGGTCAGAAAGGTGATTTCTATAAACTTGGCAGTAAAAAAGACAGGAACAAGTTTTTCAGGTTAAGGAAGTGGCAGTACAGGATTTCAACTGCTATTGAAAGAAACCTAAAGTTGGCTTTAGCTGAACTGAAAAGAGTGTCTAGCTATCTTAAACTTCCTAAAGCTGTTGAGGAAGAGGCTGCAAGGATCTATACATTAGCTGTACAGCGTGGGTTAGTTAGAGGCAGGAGCATGGAATCTGTTGTTGCAGGCGCTCTTTATGCAGCTTGCAGAAGACACGAGGTTCCTAGGACACTTGACGAGTTATCAGAAGCTTCTGGTATTGAGAAGAAAGAGATAGGAAGAACCTACAGGTTTGTAACAAGGGAGCTAGGAATAAGCATACTTCCAAGCAACCCAGCAGATTACATTCCAAGGTTCAGTTCTGCTCTTAAGCTGTCAGCAGAGACACAGTCAAGGGCTATTGACATACTTGAGGCTGCACAGAAAGCTGAGCTTACTAGCGGTAGAGGACCTACAGGTATAGCTGCAGCTGCTCTATACGTATCTGCTTTGATACACGGAGAGAAAAGGACTCAAAGGGAAGTAGCTGATGTTGCAGGAGTTACTGAGGTCACTATCAGGAACAGGTATAAAGAGCTTCTTGACAAGTTAAAGCTTGAGAAGGAGATAAAGAAGACTAAGAAACGGAAGAGGAAGTGAGGTCTTTAGTCTTTATTTTTTTATTGTTTTAATTATATTTTTCTGCAGAATTAAGCATATTGTCATTAGCAGATATGCTATATTATATCCTAATAATCTTTTTATACTTAACAGAATCTCTAGGTTTCATGGAATATAAAGTTGAGATTCTTGAGAAATTAGCAGGGACTATAGATAGATTAGTATCTGGTAGAGGCGGAGAGTTATACTTTGCTAATTGCGATTATAGTCTTGGTAGCATTTTACAAGCCGTGGCTGGAGTTCATCCTGCTGATTTACCAGCGCCAGATGTGGGATTTAGGACTTGTGATCTTGAACTGGATGCTTTATTTCAGCACATTATTGATCCTAACAATACTAGTGGTACCTTGATTACAGGTGGTAGAGAATGGGAAGCTAATTTCATTTATGAAGATATAAGAAGAAATGGCTTGGGACCTAATCAACTTGACCGTATTGCTAAGGAGTGTAGAGTCTTAATCGTTCAGGAACTTGAAAAGCAAGATTGTGATGCAGCTCTTTTGTATCTAGGGTCGCATGTTGTTGATGAAAGTCTTAGATTGAAGGCAAGAAGAGATTTTGTTGGTATTCTAAGGTCTTATTCGCACAGGGAACGAGCCACAAGGGATGAAGCATACCTTGCTCGTATGGAGTGTTTTGGGAGGAAGATTGATGTCGGCGCAATTAGAGCAGGGTTGCCTGAGCAGGTAACAAGAGAGAGATTGTATCAAATCGCTGGAAGCATACTTGCGCATGAGATAGAAAAAGCAGAAGAGTCAGGGGATTTCTTTGATTATTACATTAGGTTAGACTTGCTCCCTATCCTTAAAGACATTGGTACTGAGCAAGCTATTGAAAGGTTAAAAGAAAGAAGGGATGACGAAAGAGAGCATGAAGTTGTAAGGCAAGATGCTGCTGAACGCTTAGAAGGAAGAAGGGGATAGAAACGGAGAAGGGAATAATATTATTTTTTTAATTGTTTTTGTTCTGCTTTATGTTTCAAACACCCAGGGATATTCTTAATAAATCTCCAGTGAAGGATTAAATGAGTTATCATCAATGCTATAAATATAAAACCAGTAATGTAATGCGCCGATACCCATTCTCCTCGCGTTAAGCTAAGGACTGTTACAGCATGGCTCCCGCCAGTACCCTTGGGCATGATGTAATAAAGTACAAATGACGAGATTGTTACAGGTATGAAAAATACAAAAGCTATGATGTCAACTATAATATTTGTCTTTAGCAGGTTCATGTTTACCACGTGTTGAGTTCAGTGCCAAGTGTCTTGACCCAGTTATTCACGATGTCCATGATAAGATCTCTTAAAGCAGGTTTTGGTTTTATCTTGTAATTAAAGACATAACCTCCTTGGTCGAGGTTGGTCTGGGACCTTAGCAAGACCTTTTTTTCGTAGAGTTTCTTTACACCTCTCTGGATTGTAGAGAGGTTAAGGTTAAGCTTTTTTGCAAGAACATCAGTAGTGTGCCATTCATCACTCTCCATTAAAAACTGCATGAGTCTAAGGTCTGCTTTGCTAAGACCTAGTGCGCACTTTATGACATCTCTAAGCTGGAATCTTTTACATGCAAAGTCTATCATTTCAATGCCTCGATCCTTTTCTTTAAAACGTCTTTTGGCATACCGCCTATGATCCTGTCAATCTCCTCGCCGTCTTTGAACACAATAAAGCAGGGTATGCTCATCACTGCATATGTTCTTGCAAGTTCGTTGTTCTCTTCTGTGTTGACCTTGAAAAACTTTACGTCTTGCATCTCTTCACTTAGCTCTTCAAACACAGGACCCATCATCCTGCATGGACCGCACCATGGAGCGAAAAAGTCTACAACTGCTAAACCTGAGTTTATCTCGTCCTTGAAATTTTCATTGTTAAGTTCTTTCATTTTAGTTCACCAGTACTGTTAAATAATGGAAGCATTATTTAAATGCTTTGATGTACTGCACATTACAGTATGAATTCAGAAGCCGAGTTTTATTATTTATGCACGAACTGCAATATATGTATGGTCAGGACTGCAAACCCTAGACTGATTCTTACAAACCTTGTAAAATTTGACCAGAATGGTTTGTCGATATCTTTTATAATCTTGTAAACGCCTTCGATTATAAGAAATAAAGAAAATAGTATCGCAAATATATCGACAGTTATCGGGTCAAGGTAGCTGCAGCCGTTGACAGGGTCCTGGCCGTTTAGCTGGAGAAGTGCTCCTGACAGAGCCCCGATTATAGCAGAAAGCGGTGTGAATGTTATATTGAGGGTTTTCATATTACCTTATTTAAATAAAACTCTTAATATATGTTTTGAAACAAAAATATAAGAATATGCTTGTAATTCCAGGATTTTATGAGCTACAAACTAGATGTTGCCCTGGTAAAGCCGCCTTCAGTTGGCTGGGACAGGAAAGGAGCAAGACGCGCGTCAAGAGGTCTGGTGGTCTTAGCAGGAGAGTTGATGAACCTGAGTTATACTGGAAGAATCGCGATCTTTGATGGCGGGTTCTATGAGCTTGACGAGTTAGACAGGTTCATAGCAGATGTACGTTCTTTTAACCCTGCTGTATTAGGAGTGGCGGGGTATACAGATAGTATGCCTGAGGCGATAAAGATCCTTAAAAGCTTTCCAGAGATTCCTGTAAAAGTGTGCGGCGGACCTTATGCAAGTGCAAGGACCGAAGAGATGTTGCAGTATTGCGATGCAGTTTTTGTCGGCGAGGCAGAGGTTTCGTTTAAGAAGTTCTTGGAGAGTGTCTCAGAGTCTGGCGGCGTTGAAAATGATGCTTTAATAGACGTTCCCGGGATAAGTTTCAAGAACAATAATGGAGAAACACAGTACACAGGAAAAAGCGAATCTGTAACTGACCTAGATACTCTGTCGGTCAGAGGTTGGGAGTTGTTGGCTGATAATTTTGGGAAATTGAAAAGTTCACTATACAGACATATAAGCGACAATATGATTGGAATAATGACTTCAAGAGGGTGTTCGAACAGGTGCGTTTTCTGTTTCTCTGAAATCTCTATCGGAGGGTACAGATACAGAAGTGTCGAGAGTGTAAAAGCTGAACTTGAACTCATAGAACGATTAAGACAGGAGATAGGGCTTCCTGAGCTGGAAAGCGTCAGGTTGGATGATGATGATATTTTCTTAAGAGAAGAGGATGAGCTGGCACGCTTGTTTCAGATGTTCGCAAGCAAGGGTTTAACAACTTCTGGTTCAGGAACAGTGCAGACAGCCACCAAAGAAAAAATAGAGCTTGCTGCAAAATACGGGCTCGAGTCTATCTTTATAGGGGTTGAGACTCATGAAGCAAGGAGAAAGTATGTGACTGCAGGTCCAAAGGCAGAGGTTAGGGATGAGCAGATCATAGAAGTGCTAGAAATGTTCAGGAAGTATAATGTTAGGACAGCAACAGGGTTTATCATCGGTTTTCCAGAGGAGACATTGGACGACATAGACCTGACAATAGAAACCATGAGAACGCTGCCTGCTGATTACCCCATGATGAAACTGCTCCAGATCCATCCAGGGACTCAACTCTGGAACTGGGTAAATGAAAATATACATTTGTATCCTGAGCTAGAAGCAAGGCAGTTCACGCATGTTGACAGAGAGAGATGGAGCATCGAACCAGAAGGATTGCCAGGGTCTCATCCAATGATTTCCCAGAAAAAGTTGCTTGAACTTAAAATAAAAGCGCACCAGGAGGCTTATAGAGACTCTGAAAGAGTTTCAAGGTTAATGTCAAACAAAACATCTGAAGAAAGGGAACAGATTGAGAAGATAGTAAAGAACCTTGGCGGATGATATTCTAATACATTTTAAAAAAGAAAAAAGAAATATTATACTACTTGCACCTTAAGAGCTGCCTTTGTAACGCTTGTCTCAGGCCAATAACTTCGTATCATGAAAGTCTCTGAGACAATGAATTCAACTGTAGCTTCTTCTCCTGGAGGTACAATTCCTGTGTCTTCAAACATATAGCTCTTGAACTCTAAACCGCCCCTGTCAATATTTTCGTCTCTTACCTTGAAAGTTATCCTTACCCTGTCGAACTTGTTGACTTCCAGATAGCTCGGATAAAAACCGCGGTCATCAGCTTCAACT
>JAHWHD010000107.1 GCA_019323525.1 Candidatus Woesearchaeota archaeon | reverse complement strand
AGAAGTCCTGCGATCCCAAGTATAAGTATCAGTAGCTCGTACATCAGACAACAGCCTCTCTTTTAATGAATAAAAGTATAAAGTATAACGGAGCAACGATTATCAGGAGTATGAGTCCTAGGTAAAAAAACAGGACCCTTGCGCCAAAGTTCTGTGCAAACCAAGCGCCTATAGGCACAGTGATTATGTAAGGGACTGTCATGATAAGCGAGAATGTTGAATAGTATATCTTTCTCTCTTTTTTGTGGACAAGGTCAGACAGCATAAGGCCTGTTGCTAATCCTACCAATGATGAACCGATAATGCTTAGTACTGTACCTGCAGCTATAGTGAAGATTGTCGGGTTGTAGTAGAAGGTAAAAGGCATGATTGACAGCAATACTGTTCCGAAAACTAACATAGGTATCTTCCCGTACCTTTTTGACAGGTTTCTTGCTATGCCTGGAGACATGAGCGAGAACAGTGCAGCTGCAAGGAAGATAACAGCTACGTTAAGGAACCCTTTAAGATATACCTTGTTAAATATCTGGAATATGTAAAGGCCGTAATATGAGTACCCAATAGTCTGTGTGAAACCGGTGATAGTGGCTGCTATCAGCAGGATCAGGATTGTTTTGTTTTTCAGGTACTTAATTGTGTTATGCTTTAAAGTGAAGTAAAAGTTCTGGAACTCTTCTGCAATCGAGACCTTTTGTTTAGGCTTTTCCTTGATAAAAGAGAGTATAAACCCTGAGACAATGAACGCAAAAGCAGTTATCTCGAAAGAGATAAGATAACCGTATATTCTTATCTGGGTGCCGAATATATTGACAAGTTTTCCTGTAGCAGGAAACAGGTCCATAAGAAAACCTGATAAAAGCATTGAGGCAGCGAGTATAAGTACTCCGTAGAAACCTATCTTCCTTAAAGCTCCTGAACGTTTTTCTTTTCTCAAAACATCAGATATCAGTTTTTGGTATAAATCGCCGTGGCTTACTACTGATACAGTGCCTAGCAATACAGCGACAATGAACAGCGGAATGTTGTGTATGAACCTTGCAATAGCTATTAGCAGGAAAGAGAAACCGAACAGTATACCAAACCTGGCTATGGTCTTTTTGTCAACCTCTTTTGTCTCTGTGTAACGCGTGAAGAATGTTGAGAAGAGTACTGAGATGATGGCTTTTAATCCGTTTATGATACCTATAAGAAAGTATGAAGCTCCTGTATGGAAGAACAGGATGTTGATGAACTGTTCTGCTCCAAATCCGTAGCCAACCCTGTCAAGGATCTCTTTTGAAAGGAAGTATGATGATAAAGAACGTTTCTTTTTTACCTCGATACCTTTGATCTCTTTAGAAACTTGGTTAAGACCTTCAACAACATCTTTCTCAAGGTTGCCGTGGCTTAGAAGCTGATGTTTTATCTCGTCAATTGTCTGTTTCTGTTCAAAACCTTTTCTAATTAAATCTACCAACCTCTTTTCCATATGTGAAAATATTAGAATGTGTATATATAAAAGTTGCTATTTTATATCTAACTTATATCTAGTTTCTTTCTCCTTAGATGCCTGTAGAGCATGAAAGGTAATCGTTTTATCTGTTGTTTTTCTGCGATAAGTTTTGTGATGATGTTTATGTAACTGACAAGTTCTGTTGTTGGCTTTCCTTCGCAGACTAGAAGTGATAGGGTTTCATAATCAACAAAGTCGTTTATAGCAGACATGTCTCCCTCAGGAGGTATTAGTCTTATATCTGCGCCAGGAAACTCTAGCTTGTAACTTTTGCCATTTAGAGTGAGTACTAGCTCAGATGCTTTTAGGATTTCGCAGGTTTGTTCAGCTGCTCTAACAATATCAGTATCTTCTTCTTGTCTGTTGTAGATGATGCTTCTCAGCCAGAACTCTTTACCTTTTTCTTTTGCAAGTCTTAGAAATTCAGGTTTTGAATCTTCAAGAAGCCTGTACACCTGCTGGACTCCTGTGTCAATACTGTACCATCTTTCGGATTCTATGAACTGTTTCATGATTTTTGGAGAATGCGTGGTTTTTATAAAGCTTACCGACACATTTATAAATAGCAATTCCATTTTTCTATATATTATCGGGGTGTATCATGAAAAAAAGAGGTAGGGTTTTTGAGAAATGGAGCTATAATACAAAATCTTCTATTCTTACTGCTCCTTCAGTTGCAAAGGATAAGATTATAGCAGCTACAATGGACGGTAGAGTTCTGATGCTTGACGCCTCTGGCAATATAGTTTGGGAGCACAAGGTTTCAGGAAAGGTTAGCAAGGTAGAAGAGATGTTCCTTGAACAAAAGGAAATCAACGCGATATATTCACAGCCAACCTATTATAACATCAATGGCGTGGATGTGATACTTGTCGGATCTGATGCAGGGATTGTCACTGCTTTGAACCTTGAAGGTAAACAGTACTGGAAGCATAAAGTAAGGGGTGCTGTCAGGGGAAAGGTGATCTTCTGTAACCAAAGAATCTTGTTCGGAGCGACTGACGGTAATTTCTATTGTCTTGATATAGACGGTAAACTTGTATGGAAGTACAATGTAAAGTCTAGGATTGAGTCCAGCCCCGCGTGCTATAACAACAGGATTTATTTCGGTGCAAACAACGGAGTATTGTACTGTCTTGATCTGAAAGGTGCTTTAGTCTGGTCGTTTAAGACTGGCGGTTCAGTTGTTGCAGAGCCTTTAGTAACAGAACTTTTCCATAAGATTGAGTACTTGCTTGTAGGAAGTACAGATAATAATCTTTACTGTCTTGATCTAGACGGGAAACCTTACTGGGTATTCGAGACTGAAGGACGGATAATGAATAAAGTTGCTGTTGCAGATATTAACAAGGACGGAGAGCCTGAGATAGTGTTCGGAAGCTGCGATAATAATGTTTATGCAATCAATAACAAGGGTAAGATGTTATGGAGCTATGAGACAGATTTTTGGGTTGTGGCAACTCCGTTGATAATTGATATTGATGGAGACGGTCGCTTGGAAGTTATTGCAGGAAGTTATGATAATACATTGTATGTCCTGGATGGAGAGGGCAGTTTTGTGCTTGATTACATGCCTGGTTTGTCAGGGATAGTTATGCAGTCAGGCCATTATACAAGTCTGTTGACAAGCGATCCAGGAGAGTTAGTAGGTAAAAAGGTGTGGGAGTACCAGACAGAGGGAATAATCACAGGTAATGCTGTCCTGGACAGCCAGATTATAGTAAGCACTAAAGCTGGCAAAGTTGATGATATTGCTTATACGAGGTGAAAATAAATGAAGATCGTTACAGATAAAAGCGAGATTGCAAGGGTTCCGACTTACATAGAGAACTTTGATAAGAACATAGAGGGAGGTATACCTGAAGGGTTTGTGACTTTAGTCGCAGGAACATCAGGTACAATGAAGTCTTCTCTTGTGTTCAATGTCTTGTACAATGAGGTTGTGCAGAAGAAAAAGGCTGGAGTGTATATCACGCTTGAGCAAAGTTCTATATCGTTGCTGAACCATATGATATCCTTGGGTTTTGACCTTTCAAGGGTAAAGATCATCACGATATCTGATATTGCAAGGATCGACGAGAACATCGACAAGATTAAAAGGTCGGTTGAGCAAGGTACTTTGGTTTTTACAGATGTAGGCGCAGTAAGGAAAGAGCTGAAGGAGTTAAAGAACATGAACCCCGACGCTGACTGGCTGAACGTATTGAAAAATATACTTGAAAAGCTCAAACAGGCAGACGTGTGCGACCTGTTTGTACTGGATTCAATGGCTGCTCTTTACTCGTTGTCAGAGTTCAAGCATCCAAGGACAAAACTGTTCTACATGTACGAGTACCTGAGAGATCTGGATATAACATCGTTCCTCATATCTGAGATGCCTCTTGACGAGAGCAAGTACGGAGAGTATGATGTAGAGGATTTTCTTGCTGATGCAATACTGCACCTTGCAATGAGGCGTGAGGGTCTTAAAGTGAAAAGAGAACTTAATGTTGTCAAGTTAAGGGCGACTGACGCTAACATGGACATATTTGTGCTGGATTTTGATAGGGGGAGGTTTAGGGCTTTGACAAAGCTAGTCGGATAATGGTCCATATAATATTTCCGTTAACAGCTTTTGTATTTGCTCTAGCTCTAGGTTTGGTTGTACTTTTAAAGAACCAGAGATCAACTGTTAACAGGAACTTTTTAGTTTTCAGTTTACTGGTGGCTGCAATGTTCTTTTCAGACGTGTTCATACATGCTGCAGATTCATCTGCAACAGCTTTGATGTGGTCAAAAGTGTATTGGGTATTCATCGCGCTTCTTCCAGCGGTTTTTGTATATTTTACAACCTTCTTCCCAAAGCAAAGGATGTCCTCGAAATGGTGGGTCAATCTTTTTGTATTTTTACCTAGCCTCTACTTTATAATCGCGGTTCCTCTTCAGAAGGTGTACTACACTTCAGGGTTTAACCCCCTTGTGAACTCAAAAACTTTTGCAGTGTATTTCATACTTTATCTTATAATCGGTCTTAGAAATTTCAGGGTTTCCTTAAGAGAGCCTGACACGCATATAAGAAGGATGCAGAGCGCGTATGCAGTGATAGGTATACTGCTGTTTATGTTCCTTACAGGACTGACTGAAGTCATACTTCCAAGTTTTGGGGTGTATGCTTACAGGTTAAGTGCTGTTTACGCGATAGTTATGTGTTTGTTCATATCGTATTCAGTACATAGGCACTATCTTTTTGTAAGGGAGCCGCTTGCAGAAGAGTGCAGTGCAAAGGAGTTCCAGAAGTTTCCTTTAACTCCAAGACGTTCAATCCTTATCAAGGACAGGCAGTTCCATGAATATTTTCATATCTTCCTTGACCAGGTATTACATGGAAAGTCGGGCCTAATAGTCACAAGGACGAATCCCAGCAAGATACTTGAGGAGTATCCTCTAAAAAGAACTCCGATACTGTGGATAACAGAACTTAATGTAAAGGATGCTGTGAACCCTACAAATGTTGAAGAGATAGCTTATGCAGTTGACAGGTTTGTGGGCACTGCAGAGGACAGTGTTGTCTACTTTGACGGGTTCGAGTATCTGATGACTCATAATACTTTCCTGAAAACCCTGCACCTGTTACAGGATCTTAAGGATAAGATATCGATGGTGAAAAGTAATCTTTTGGTGCCTATAAAGTCTGAAGCCTTTGAGCCTGCGCAGATGCGGTATATTGAGAGGGAGCTTGACAGATTATGACAGCGCCTTTATGGATATACAGTTTTATAATTGCATTGTTTTCACTAGTCATAGCCGGGTTATTGTTCCTTAGATGGAGAAAAGGTAAAGACCATAGCCTGTTATACTGGGGTTCGGGTTTCCTGTTTTATGCATTAAGCAATATACTTTCGTCATTGTTCATTGCAGAGGCGCTTCCAGGTTCAGGGCTTGGTTATGTGTTCTTGCATTTCATGAGACAGAGCCTGGTTTCGTTGTTCTTCCTGGCAGTGTATCTTGGTATTGTAATACTCGTGACAAAGAAACGGTTCTGGAAAAGGACGTTTCCTTTAATCTTTCTAATGGTACAGTTGATAATTACTGGTTATTATGATTTTGTCGGGTCAAGGATACTGTTTGCAGAGAACCTTCACATCTTTCTGTTTGATATTCCGTTCAATATTGTGATAGCTGTACTTTTCATGAGGTATTTCCTGATAAGCTCTAGAAGGTTTTCAATACTGCAGAGCCTTGGCTGGTTCGGTTATCTTGTTCTGGTGTCTCTTGGTTTTGGTATCCAGTTCTCGCCTTTGTTCTATACAATATCGCTTGTACCTATGCTGCTGCTCCTTGTAGGGTTTATAGATTATTACAGGCGGCCTTTGACTGAGCACATACTAGAGATAACCCCGAAGATAGAGTACAATGCAAGCAGTGAAAAGCCAAAGTACAAGCTCAAGCCTGGAAGCGTTTATCTTGTGAACGAAAAAAAGCCGTATAAAAGTTTTGACATGTTTGTTGATAATGTCCTTCACAAGGTTTATGGTTTAGGAATATCAAGGACAAACCCTGAACTTGTGGCAAAGGATTATGATCTAAAGACAACTCCTTTGATATGGCTTACGAGGATAGAGACTCAACAAAAATATCTGAGTCCTACTGAGCTTGAACAGCTGACGTTTGTAGTGACTGATTTTATAGATAAGGTCGGCGCTAAAAAGTCTGTTCTGTTGCTTGACGGTATAGAATACCTTGCTGCTTCAAACGAGTTTGTCAAAGTGCTCCATGCCCTTACGATGATGAAGGATAAAGTCTCTGGAAGCAGTGCTTGTCTTATAGTTCCTGTTGATTCAAGAATATTCTCTACAGAGGATTATGCTGTGCTGCAGAAAGAGTTGTCTTGATTATTTCTTTGCAGCTCCGCCAGCTGCAGGTGCTGCTTCAGCAGGAGCAAGCTCGTCAATGATAGGTTGAGGGATTTTTTCCTCCTGCATCTTTGCACGGATCTGGTTAGTAGGCTTGCCTTCCATCTCTTTAAGGATTCCTTTAGCCTTTGTCTCGAACTCTGCACGTTTCTCTTCCATCTCCTTAGCAAGCTTTTTCTTCTCCTCTTCAAGTTCTTTTATCTCTTCAGCTGACAGTTCTGTCTTTTCCTCAGAAATCTCTTTATCGAACTTGCCTTCGTTTACGTGTTTTATAGCCTGTGATGCAGGAACACCTTCAACAAGTATTCCCATAGAATTGCATGTGCCAATTATCTCTTTAACCTTCTCTTTTAATGATTTTCCTAGCAAAGCGTCTTCTTTCATCTTTGCTATCTTGATAATCTGTTCAATCTTAAGGTCAGCTACCTTGTCTGCTAAAGGGTTGCCAGCTCCTTTGTCAACGCCAGCTTCTTTCTTTATCAAAGCAGAAGCAGGAGGTGTACCAACCTCGATATCAAACTCTTTAGTATCTTTATCAATAATGACTTTTACAGGAACCTGCATGCCTTTGAATGAAGCAGTCTTCTCGTTGATCTTTGCAACTACCTGGCCAATGTTAACTCCCATAGGGCCTAGAGCAGGACCTAGAGGTGGTGCTGCTGTTGCCTTTCCGCCTTCAATCAGTGCTTCTACAGTTTCTTTTGCCATTTTTGTTAATAGAGTTACTGGATTTAAGTCTTATTTATAAAGTTTATGGTGAAGTACAATAATCTTTTTAAACAAGTATTGCCTTCTATTGTTCATGTTTGAATATGATTCATTTGTTGGATGGTTACAACGAAAGTTGGTTAGAGATGATTTAATTAGACAAAACTTTTTAAGGATACAAGAGGCAGATAATAGATCGTGTGGCCCTGATGTTCTTAACCTTGATAATGTCGTCTATGCTGTTGGTTCTTCGTATAAGACAAAAACAAGTGATTAGAAAAAACCTTTAATCTTCCTCTTCTTCGTCAGCTCCTTCCCTTCTTATAACCTTTACAGCGTCCATCTTCAAGGTAATTGGGATAGGTACTGCTGATTCAAGAAGCTCGACTACAACGTCTTCCTTAGTACGATCGATACGCGTCACTTTTGCCTGCTCGCGCTTGAAAGGTCCTGCGATGATCTCTACAATATCGTTCTTCCTGATGTTCATCTCCTTCTTGCCTTCCTCTAGCATGTGCTCGATCTCTTTGTACTCAATCTCTTTAGGAAGTATGCCGCGTGCATAAGGTACATTGAAAGCTGCCTGTTCAGCGTCTGACCTTGATTCTGCTTCCAGGAAAATGTAACCGCGCATGCCGTGGCCGCGTATAACTGAGAATACGTCTAGCTTCTTTTTCTGGACATTGCTTGTTACAAAGTCCATTACTTGATCCTCACGATTTGCAGTGGTCCTTAATGCGAATAGATGACTCATATAAACACCTGTTTGATAATTGCTATGGCAAAACCAATCACTCCAATGACTGCAAGACCAATGCCTGATATCTTTACAATTGTCTTGAACTCGTCATTAGTAGGTTTTCTTGTGACACGAAGCACACGTCTGCACTCACGCCAGAATCTTTTGATCTTTGACCATGCAGTTTGTTTTTCTTCTTGTTGTTGAAACTCCATTTTCAGTTCACAAACTCTATACCTAATGTGTTCTCAATCTCTTTTTTCTTTTTCTTTGATATCTCTTTATTTGTTGAGCCGAATATCTGCGCTGATTTCACTCCTGTAACGATCAGCATTGTACGGACAAGTCCTTGCAGGTCTTCGTATATCTGCGCTCCCCATATGATGCGTGCGTCGTCTTCAAGCTTTTCAGAGACTGCTTCGACGATTGCTTTAGCTTCTTCAAGTGTCATGTCAGGGCCGCCTGCGACGTTTATCAGAGCGCCGTTTGCTCCTGAGATGTCAACGTCAAGCAATGGATTTGCAAGAGCTTTTTCAACAGCTTCAACTGCACGGTTCTCAGTGTCAGACTCTCCAACACCGATAAGTGCAACACCGCCGTTGCCCATGACTGCGCGTATATCTGCAAAGTCAAGGTTGACAAGGCCTGCTTTTGTGACAAGCTCTGCAATACCTTTCACTGCATTTGTAAGAATCTCGTCAGCCACCTTGAAAGCTGTGTGTAATGGTAAGTCGGGTGCAAGTTCGAGAAGCTTGTCGTTCGGAATAACAATGAGCGTGTCAACAAGCTGTTCAAGTTTCTCAAGGCCGTATACTGCGTTCTCGTACCTTCTATGGCCTTCCATTGTGAACGGCACAGTAACGATTGCGACTGTCAGAGCGCCCATCTTCTTAGCGACCTCTGCAACTACAGGAGCTGAACCTGTACCAGTACCTCCGCCAAGTCCGCACGTGATAAATACCATATCAGCGCCCTGCAAACTCTTCTTGATATCCATCTCAGACTCGCGAGCAGCTTCCTCGCCAATCTTTGGGATTGAACCAGCTCCTAAGCCTTGAGTTATCTCTTTGCCAAGAAGGATCTTCCTGTCGGCTGTAGTGTATAGAAGGTCTTGTGCGTCAGTGTTAAGAGCTATAGTCTCTGCTCCTTTGATACCTACCTCAGTAAGCCTGTTAATAGTATTGTTTCCGCCGCCGCCTGTGCCAACTACCCTGATAGTTGCTTTGTGTTTGGCAAGCAATGTGGCAAGTTCTGCATCTACTTCGTTATCTTTCCTGATTTCTCGCATTTTTTGGGTTTGTTCTTGATTAGAAAGCCCTGTTTCAGAAACTTCTGTAGCCGGTCTTATGAAACTGTCCATTTCCACACCTCAAGGTTTGCTATATTCATTACTTATATATAAATTTATTCTTTGGCCTCAGGCTTTTTTTCCAGTGATTTAAGCACGTACTCGACCTTTTTAATCTCAGGGATTAAAGCTGTAATCTTTTCATTAAGCCTTGACTGAATCTCAACAGGGGCTTCCTTGTTAACGTTAATCCTTAAAGTGTTGTTTTCAAGTTCAAGGTCTATATTGCTCAGGTTAAGAAGCATCTTTAGAAGCGACTGGGCTTTTTCTTTGGTATCTGTAATGATCCTTAAAGCCTTTAATGTATATATAACACCTCTTCCTGCTAATGGATGGTTAAAGTCTACAATAGTGCGACCGCCTGTGACTGTCTTTATAATGCCGTAGACTCCGTCAATGTTTACCTGCAAGCCAGGGACTGGGTTTATCTTTTGTTTCTTAAATATTGAGGCAGGGATTATCTTTAGAAGCTTAGCATTTTTCTTGCCAAAGGCTTGCTCAGGTTCTAGAGCAAGAGCGTATTCCTTGTCAAGTTCCTTGCCTTCAAGAAACTCGTCAATAGCTTTCAAGATATGGCCCTCGCCTATGCAGATAATAACAGGACCGTATTCCATCCTGGGGTTAAAGACGTTCTCCTTAGTAGCAAGATCCTTATCAGTTGTATCGAACAACGCGTTGTTGTCCTTTAACCTGCCAATGTATTCAACTTCTACAAAGTCTTTCTTCTTTATGGTTGCCAATTTAGGTTCCTCCAAAGTATTGAAGAAAAATATATTCTTGAAATTGGGTCTTTATTTATAAAGTTTTTCCTTTATTTATAAACTCAATAACCCTCTTGGCTACCTCTTTGGCAGGTATATCTGTAGTGTCTACAACAAGGTCAAAATTTTTCTTATCATGATGGTCAATGCCGTAGTATTCCATGAAACGTTTTCTTTCAGAAGCTTCTCTTTTTTTTATGTTCTCTAAAGTGTCTTCAAATGTCAGGTTTGTCTCTTTCCTTACCTTATCAGTGAATATGCGTCTTGCGCGTTCCTCTATCTTTCCATCAAGGAATATCTTTATAGAGCTAGGCACAAAATGAAAAGCTATGTGGCCGTCAAGCAGAAAGTTGTCTTCAGTCTTGCCAAGGTTCTTCTGCCAGTTATCAAGCTCGATGTCTATGCTCCTGTCTTTTTCAGCTATCTTGGCGAACTCATGTATGTCGAGACCTCGTTCCTCTGCCAGCTGCCTGAACTTTGAGCCTGTGTAGTAATACTTTAGATTGAATTCCTTGCAAAGGATTTTTGCAACTGTTGATTTACCTGAGCCAAGAGTTCCTGAGATTGTTATTATCATAAACTAAAAGAAAAAGAATGAGTTTTTATGTTTTTCTACTTTCCAAATACTATCATCCTGTTGCATCTTCGCTGAGGCCTGAAAGCTCCACCTCTGTAATAAACATGCCTTGGTATAGCTAAGCGACTCTTTACAGGGTAGTCATTGACTATCTTGTGCTCTTCATGTTTCAGATTTTGTTTTTCTAAAATCTCGCGCATTGCTCTATAGCCGGCTTTGTTAAACTCTACAAATGCATCTTTTGGTTCAGGACCTTTGAATTCAATGAAGACAAAAGCAGCTTTTCCGTCTTCACTGAGGCTTGTCCTTGTCGCAGCAATAACCTCTTCCATGTATTCCCTGTCAAAAAACATGCTCATCATGTCATGGTAGAAGATAAGATCTTGCTCTTCAATAGCAAGGTTTAATGAAAACGCGCTTCCTTGGACATATCTTGGTTCTCTGATAAAACTGTTTAGGTTAAGGAAATCGTCAATCCATTCTTTGCAACTTCTAAGATGGTCCTTGAAAGGGTCGACGATTGTCAGGTCTATAGTTTGCTGATGTTTTAATGCAAAATAAAAGACAGAAGCGTCAGGGCCGAGCTGGCCAGGGCCTATAACTGCAACCTTTGGTCTTTCAAAACCTTGCATAATAGTTTCAAGACGGGTGCCTGCACTTAAGATATCGCTTTCTTCGTATTCTTGAGCTAAGTGTTCTTTCTTAAGGCTGCACTGCTCATCGATATCTCTATCAAGAGAAGTGCTATGGTACGCTTCAAGAAGTCTGGCGAGTCTCTCAATAAAATTGCTCATTTATCACTGACATAATTAGATTTTTATAAATTTTGTTATCCTCTGAAATCATATCTATACTACAACATCTAAAATTTTAAAAATAACCCTAGATAGCTAATATATGTATTATATGCAAAATGGTAAGGGTAACACATAACGATAACTTGGTTTCTGTTGATGGTAATCATGATGGTAATAGAGACCTGCATCTTGACCCAAGGCTGACTGCTGAGCTTCTGCAGATGCTGGGGATGATAAAGTCATATGAGGAGGTAAAGGATAGAGAGCTTCTTCTAGCGGCTGGTGCTCTGATTGTTTCTAAAATCATGAGAAAGCTTCCATCGTTTATGAGAAAAAACGGTCTGGAGGAGAGAGCTATCACGGGTTTTGACATGAAACGTATTGAGCATCCTGTTGTTATTCCTGTCAATGGTGCTGAGGTAGATTATGTGTTCGAAGATAAAGATTCAGGTAATTTTGCTGTTGATGTTTTTACAGACCCTATACATCCGATAGCGAATTCTAAAGAGTTGTATGAAACTCTTGAAAAGAAGCTAAAGGATGCTTGCAAAGAAAGACTTGATATAGTGAGAAGAAAATTAAAAGACCTTGAAGAGAAATGGCAAGACCGAGGCTATCTTGACGCAGGTATCTTTGACTCAATCGGTTTGAACAATCTTGTCAGGGATTCAGCGCTGATGACTGGCCAGATCAAAGAGGTTGTTAATTCAATCAAGCCAAGGGCTATGCAGGGAGAGGTTTACTGTCAAGAGGGTGATGTGCTTATCCCTGACAGTATGATTATTAAGAACCCTTTGCTTGCCAAGAGAGATTCAGAGAATGTTGATGATAAGTCAGTGCTTGCTGTCACAAGTAAAGGCACAGCCATATACGACCTACGTCAACCTTATCCAGATGATTTTCCTTACAAGTTCAAGGTTGATGAACATACTTTAAGATGTTTCTGCAGGTCTGCAGGTATACCAATGGTCGAGTATGAACGCAAGTTTGGAGATTCAATTGCTCCAATGCTTGCAGCGTACATAATGGTTGATCCTATGGTGAGGTTTGCAAGGTGTGTTGATGATCTGCAGAGGGCTAAGGTTTCTGAGAAGCTTGGAACTAATAAAAAGCTTGCATCAGTATCTCTTTATACAGCTGCTAGCATGCATTCAACTAATACTTTTAGTGTACCGATTGGCACTACTCTAGATATCTATGTCTGTCCTACAAGGAACAGGAAGAATCCTAATGAGTTTGAGATGAGGTGTGCACTAGACCCTGAAAACCCGAACTCAGCAACGTGCACTAGCGTATTTTATCTTTTGCTGGTAGACCCTATGACAAGAAAACCTTTTGCAGCAGGCACGTTCAGGCCTGCAGTTAAGTACTTTATAAAAGACGACTAATCCGTATTCCACAACCTTTATATAATGCTGCTTAATTCGATTCTTATAAGAAAAAATAATTTTTGGGGGGATATATATGACAAGCAATGTACAACCTATTTTTATACTTCCTGAGGGAACTCAAAGGACTACTGGGAGGAATGCGCAGCGTACAAATATAATGGCTGCAAAACTTGTTGCAGAGACTGTAAGGACCACTCTAGGTCCTAAAGGCATGGACAAGATGATAGTTGATTCTTTAGGAGATGTAACAGTCACTAATGACGGTGTTACAATACTTGAAGAGATGCAGATCGAGCATCCATCTGCAAAGATGGT
>JAHWHD010000106.1 GCA_019323525.1 Candidatus Woesearchaeota archaeon | reverse complement strand
CGACATTCACAAAAGTACCAGAATCAGTAAGTTTAGTTGTTGACTACTGTCTTAAAAGATGGCCAGAGGAAAGAGCCAGTTCTGGAGGGATTAGAAAAGCTCTAGAATCTATTCTTAACGATATGTAACAATAAGGAAGCGTGCTTTGTCGAATATTGCGCTTACAAAACATCCGAGAAATCATAAAGAAAGATTTATATATTAGTATACTATTTACTACACCCATGGAAGGTAGGATGTTCGTCAGAGGATTAACCTTGGCACTAGTATTTGTTGTAGTATTAATATTCGTTCTTGGGTTTATTGGATCTGCTTATGCAAAGAAGGCAAGTACAAGCTCACCTTCAGGATCATCTGGAGGTTCAAGTGGTTCAACTATCACAGGACAAGCAACGTCTGCGTCAGATTCAAAAGAAACTGGTAAAACCAACTCAAAAGATACAGACAAGAGCAGTACTAAATCAAAAGCTCCCAGCAAAGGTGCTGAAGCGCCTGTTGCTATTACTACAGCTGAGACTTCTGAAGAACCGGATTCTGAAGTCTCAGAACACAAGAAAGAGGATAAACCTGTTAAAAAACAAGAAACCGAGCACACGTATATTGATGAAAATCAAAATACTATAAAAGTAACCGTAAGAACAGAAACTAAAGAAAGGAATGGAGAGATTTTTCAAAAGATAAAGGTGAGGGGGGTAGAGGCAGTTTCAGACCTTGAATTAGAATCTGAAAATGGAAAATTTAAGACAAAGCTTTCAAATGGAAATTATAAAGAAATCAAGGTTATGCCCAACACTGCATCTGAGACTGCTCTTGAAAAACTGAAAACTAATAAAGGTCTGAATATACAGTTGAAAGAGGTTGGACAAGGAAACGATTTAAGTGTAGTGTACGATATAGAAGGCAACAGGACAGTTAAATTTTTGGGTCTATTTAAAGTAAGAACTCAATTGAATGCAAGAATTAACGCTGAAACAGGAGAAATAACTGAGTTTGAGACTCCTTGGTGGTATTTCTTTGTTGGAAAAGAAGTTGTTGTTCCAAAATGCGACCCGGAAAATCTTGATTTGTGCGAAACACAAGAAGAGTGCGAAGCTAATACAGGATATTGGTATGATGCTGTCTGCAATATTGATCCTCAAATAGTATGCAGTTTAGAGCATCTTGAATTATGTGTAGAAGAAGATTGTGGTATTGTTGGAGGGTACTGGTACAATAATTCTTGTAACCCTGAACCTCAAATCATTATCCCAACAGAACCAATCACAAATGAGACTGTTGTTTAAGTAATTCCAAAACTTCTTCAGAACTATGTTTAATAATTACTTCTTCCTTCGTAATAGATAAACGCCAGCATAAATAGCATTATAGATTGCTGAAGCAACCACTAGATATAGTACAGCGATACGCCAGTCTGTTACACACTCGCCAACAGGTGTCAAAGATTCCCAAGCATCAGGACAGAAGTCAGCATTAGATTGAACCTCTTCCCAGTATTGTTCAAAGGTCACGTTACAGTCCTGCATCAGCTGCTCTTCATTAACGTCTAAGCCGTCCCAACAATGGCTGATAAAAGGATGTCCATAAGCAATCACTACTACAATTACAAAAATCCAGATCATAATATAGAGATTATTGATAAACTTCATCCACATCGTTAATAATAGAAAATTAGTATATAAATGTTGCTCTTGTTACTGAGCAACGAGTTCTAATGCTTCTTCAAAACTAACATCTTTATGCTCCACAACCTCAACATCTACTGAAGGCATAAAATCTTTTGGAAATGTTTTACACACTTCAGGCCTGTCTTCATAAATAGAGCATTCATTCCCTTCTAAGAAAGGACAAACATCAGCATCAACACACCAATCTAGTACGACAGGTTTAAGATTTTTATCCAACATTATTTTTTTAGGTATTATTTTGATTTTTATATTTTTTTCCTTTGCTTTTTTCTCTAATGTTTCCTTTTCATTTTTTGTTAATGAAATTGTATATTTGTGGAAAGGAAATAAATACAAAATACTCTTCTGCTCCCACATCTGCTTACGCAACTGATAATCTTCTTCATCTGTAAGTACAGCATTCTCCCTAAAATGACAGCATCCTGTACACCTTAGACATTCTCCGTTCTTATTGCATTTGAACCTGCTCATATGTCCACTATTTAAATGGAATATTATAAAGATTTTGCCAGTTATCTTTAAAAATAGCCCAAAATTGCTAGTAATATGTCCCAAAAAATATACCTTGCAAGGCACGGAGAGGTAGTTAACAACGTAATCTTTGACCTTAACAGGGACTTCCCTGCTGTGATTGCAGCAGCCAAACACTATCTAAAACAGACACATGCAGACCCTGAATGGAAACATCATCAGAGCCAGATCCTCAGTGCAAACTCAATAACCAGACAACTTCTAACACTGGTGACTGGCATCACCAGAGAACAGCTGGAAGAAAGGGGAATTACTGAAAACGTGCTGCATCTTGAACGTCTGACAGCAAAAGGCAGGGAACAGGCAGTGATACTAGGCCAGTACCTGCACGCCATCGGCGTCAATCCAGGCACAGCCGTATATGTCACATCATCAAAATCAAGGACCCATGAAACTCTTAAGCTTGCAACAAAACCTTTCTTCAATATCCAGTACACGCCATACCCAGAACTTGACGAGGTTGCACCTCTTGAACTTATCGTCGAGAAAGGCATACTCAAGAACGAAAAATGCCCTAAAGAGGTTAAGCAGGTCATAAAATCAAGGTCGCTTGATGCATGGAGAGAATATGTCAAGCATAACCAAGAAGAGGCTAGAGAACTTGTCAGGAAACTCTCAAACTTGTACCATGATGCTGCAATGCTGCTCAAAAAAGTGGGCACAAGGGTCGCATTAAGGGACACTTACATAGAAATTGGAACCGCTGTTAGCAGCAAGCTGTCAGAGATTGTATCCCAAACATCTAAAGATGTCGTTGCAATCATGCACGGCAATATCAATGTCTGCCTGCTTAAACATCTAGGATTCATGGAAGGGATTGTAGACGGAACCAAGTTCAGCAACTGCGG
>JAHWHD010000105.1 GCA_019323525.1 Candidatus Woesearchaeota archaeon | reverse complement strand
TACACAGGATTGTTAGCAAAATCAATTAGTTTTTGATTTGAATCAGTACTTATTACCTTTGCAATCTTCTCTTGGAATGATTGGAATAGTTTCTGATTATCGCCAAATGTTTTTGCTAATACAGCGTGAGCCACTTCGTGAGCAACATCACGTGAACTTGCAGTGTTTGCATTTATATCAATACGAACAAAGGGTTTACCATCAACTACACCAAAAGCAAAGTTTCCGTTACTACCTTTCACTGCATTAATCTCTTCCATCGCACCGTTGTACGACTCTTCAGTCTCGTGGATATTGATTTCAGCATTTGGGAATAATGATTTTAATGTTTTCGTTAGCTTCTGTGCTGTTCTAATAACCTTCTGCACACGTTCATCAGCAGCACGTGAGTGCATCTCATCCATCGCTTTAGTGTCCGATGCAGCTACGCCTTTGTTTTCTCCTGTCTTTGTCTCAGGAAACATCTGCTCTAACTCAGCAAGTTCCTGCTCTATTGACTTCGCTTCAGTAGGCTTTACTTCTTCCGGCTTCGCAGGAGCTTTTTCTTTTGGTTTGTTTTTATCAAACCACGCATCTTCTGCCGTTATATTCATATAAGAAGAAACATCATCTCGAGTTTGTCCATTTTCAAATACAAAATCCCCATCAACTATATCTTTTACTTTTGTTTTATGCTGAACTCCTTTATTGTCTGTATAATGAATTTCATCCCCAATTTTTGTATTATTAAAACTAATATCATCCCAATATGTACTTCCTTCAGCATCTATAATATTTCGATTTTTATCCCTTCTCTCGTAACGCTCTTCGTCTGTTAATGTTTCACCAACACTACCTTCTTGCGGAGTTACTTCTTCCGGCTTCGCAGGAGCTTTCTCTAATTCAGCTAACTCAGCATCATATTTAGCGTTTATTTTATCTACTAAACCTGTTTTAGGAGCAACTGATTTACCTTCACTAATAGGTCCACCTGATATATCTTCTAAATATTCTTTAGTGTAAATATTAGAGCTATTAGAAGATACATTTTGAGGCACTTTAGAATCAGCAGGTGTAATCCAATGTTCAAAATGCCCATCTTCAAATTCTCTAACACTATGAACATTACCTTCTGTATCAGTATATTCAGTTCTGCTTACTTCTATTTTATTTGTTCTACTTTGTAGTTCTGCTTTTCGCCGTCTTTCGATATGTGCTTTCTGTTTCTCAAGAGAGACACCTTCTTGGGCAGTTGTTTTTTGGGCGTTTCCTTCTCCCATTGTTGGCAGTTCCACTTCGGGTTGTTCTGTGCGTAACACGCTTTCCTCTGTTGTTGGCTCTTGAATGGCATTTTCTTCTTGTATTTTAGATAATTGATTTTTTAAATAGTCTAATGTTTCTTGTTTTCCTTGAGGATACTCTTCTCCATCTTTCTCATATTCTTTTTTAGACTCCTCATATTCTTTTATTGCATCTGATATGTATTGCTCAGGATTGTTATTAAGCAACTCTAATTTATTCTTAGTATATTGAGTGTACTGCTCATAACTTGGCTTCTTACTGAAAAACCTAACTATTGGATTCTTGCTATCAAAATTTTCTTTTGCTTTATTATAATCTTCTTCATCAAGTTTTAAATCGTGTTCTAAATATTCTTTATAAAAATTTAAAGTAGATTTCAAGTCATCATCTTGAATCTCATCAAGCGTCTTAGGCTTTGCAAGTTGTGCTTCAGGAGCAGCAGGAGCTTCGGCAGGAGCAGGTGCTTCCTCTTTCATATCAGGTAACGCCTCTAACTGCTTATTAATCTCTGCAATTCTATCTATCTGCTTTTTTACTAATGCCTTGTCCTTGCCTTGAATGAAAGAATCTAATTGTCTTTTCTCACTCAACAATCCCATCGCCTTTCTCTTTCCTGCATCAGATAGATTCTCAGGGATAGACTTATAGATTGATATATTGGTCTCAAGAGCTGCTATCTCTTGAACACCTTGCTCTTTAGTTATCTCTCTTGAAGCTACCTTCTGACCTATCTGAGCTTTTTTAAACTCTAAAAATTCAGAAGAGTTAGCATATGCATTTAAAATCTCTAACTCATCAGATGTTATGCCTTCATAATTATTTTCTTTTAATGATTTCTGAAATGTCTTTGGAACACCTAAAAGGACACTACCCATCGCCATATCTAATCCCGACTCCATTACTTGATGGAAAGCCTCAGTAAATGTTTCAGGAGTATCAAATAGTTTCTCCTCCTTCATTTTATTGTAAAGCTCTTCAGAAGCTATCTCCCCTGCTTTTATCTGTGCCCCTAATGAAAAACCGTGTCCTGCTCCTGCGGCAGCAGTAATCAAACCTCTTGAAAGAGCACCTTTAACTTCGTTATCGACAACTTCTTCTATTGTGGTAGCCCCTGTCTTTGAACCTATTCCTTTTAGAATATTTCCCATCAATGTTTTTCCTGCCGTAGTCTCTAATATC
>JAHWHD010000104.1 GCA_019323525.1 Candidatus Woesearchaeota archaeon | reverse complement strand
TTTTTGAAAAGAGTGATAGGAGTTTTAACTTTGAACTTAAAGGTGAGAAGGTAAAGCTAAGTATTGAAGAGGTTGGTACGTATCTTCAGAAGACTAGACTGTTCTGGAAGTTTGTGGATGAAAAGGTCTTAATACAATAGTTCTTGTTTCTTGTTACATAAACAATATAAATGACTTTTACTTAAGATTGTTCATGAGACTAGCTATAATTTCTGACATACACGGGAACTTTGAAGCTTTGATAGCTGTGATATCAGATATTGAGAATCAGAATGTTGACAAGATATGGTGCGCTGGAGATCTTGTGGATTATGGTCCTGAGCCTGTAGAGGTTGTAGAGTTTTTTATGAAGAACAAGATACCTTGCGTTCTAGGCAATCATGAAGCTGCGTTGTTTGATGATTCTATACATATACGCTGGAGCGGGACTGCTTTTGAAAGTTTAGGTGTTACCAGAGGATATCTTGAGGATTATCATCTTAGGTATCTTAAGTCTTTGCCTACTTATATACTTGAAGGTGATGTTATCTTGTCGCATGGTACTCCTGGTTCACCGCATAAGTATATTGACATGTTACCTGTAGAGTTGCTTAACCAGTACCTGTCAAGGCACAGGCTGATATTTGTAGGACATACGCATCTTTTGCAGTACTTTGACAGGTCATGGAAATTTCTGGATACAAAGGTGAAGGTGAAGAACGCTATAGTGAATGTAGGTTCTGTAGGCCAGCCTCGTGACGATGATAAAAGGGCTAAGTATGTCATATACGACAGTTCAGATTCTACAGTTGAGCCCAGGTTTGTAGAGTATGACGTGGATAAGGTTGTAGAGATGATATTTGATAGAGGGTATCCTGAGGGGTGTGCTGGGTATTTAAGGGGTTAGGTTTAAATAAAACTCTAGCCTATAAAGTGTATGGGATATTTTGAGGCTTATCGGGCATTATTTGGAAGTGATATGAGGCATCTGTACACTGATTCTAATGCAGAAGATACTGTGCGTAGTGCGTCAAGGTTGTTAACTGATAATGGTGTTGAGCTGTCTGGAACATTGCTTGATATAGGCGGCGGAAGCGGTCTTATAGTTAAACTGTTTGAAGAGAGGTATGATGTTAAAGGTGTATGTTTGGACATGAATCCTTCTGCTAGTCATAAAGTTAGCTATGTTAAAGGTGATGGCAGGAATCTTCCTGTAAAATCTGGGAGTGTAGATGTTGTAATCGCTTGTTCAATGTTAGAGTATATCCCTAATATATTTCCTGAGGTTGATAGAGTTTTAAAGCCAGGAGGGGTGTTTTTGCCGCTTGAGCTTCTAAGAGAGGCCTGGTTGCCTGCTTTCAGAGAAGCTGGGTATGAAGAGTTTGGGTTAGGGTATATGAGGAAAAGGTTTTTATAAAATCTCTTTATTATTCACTTCTATGAAACTAATCATCACCAGACACGGACAGACTGTGCAAAACCTTAATAAGATCTGTTCAGGCCAGGGTCCTGGAGAGTTGTCTGCAGAGGGTATTGAGCAGGCTAAGAAGCTGGGTCTAAGGTTGAAGGATAGGCATATTGATGTGGCTTATTCTAGCGATCTTTCACGAGCAGTAGATACTGCTAACGAGATAATCGCGCATCATCCGCATCTTGAACTGGTGAAAGATATACGGATACGGGAGAGGTTTCTAGGTAAGCAGCAAGGTGTTAAGTTTCCTGATGATTGGGACTGGCAGAATCTTCCTGCAGATGCTGAGACTGATGATTCAATGTGTGTAAGAGGCAGAGAGTTTCTTGATGATGTTTATGATCGTCATAAGGACCAGACAGTTTTGGTGGTATGTCATGGAGGGATGAAGATGGCCCTGTTAGCTGTTGTTACAGGTAATGATTTCAGTTCTTTTGAAGGGATGAAGAATACTGCTGTGTCTGAATTTGATATTCTTGAAGACGGTCATAAAGTTGTATGCATGAATTGTGTTGAGCATTTGGGTTAGGAAAAAAACCAAAATCTTTAAATAGTTGTATGTCAACTATAATGCTCAATTTGTGGCTCTTAGTTGATTGTCAACATGGAACAAAAAGATTATGAGGATGGATTTGAGGAGTATATCGAGGGCGGACTTAGAGAGGAAGCTTCAAAATGCTACAGGTGCGCTGTTGATCTATATTACAAGGCATTATGCCAGCTGATCGATTTTTTGCTTTTCAGCAATGATATAATCGTGGGAAAGTTGAAGGAGAGGCTTGATAATGTTGCTTCGCTTAACTCTGATATACATTCCCTTTTCACAATCGCGCATGGCATCTACAGATCAGCTTACAAGACCAAACGTGACAAAACAGATTGTCAGGAGATCAAAAATGGAATCAAAAAGATCGTATTCATTAAAGGAGTTGAAGGAAGATTTAAGCAGACTGCTGAGAAAATATAAGGATGTAGAAGATTTCTACATATTTGGATCTTTTGTTAAAGGAAAGTTTAAGCCTGCAGATATTGACGTAGGGATGATCGTGCATAAGAAGGATTATCCGCTTTTGGCTAAAGTGGTTAAAGACTTGAAAGGTTTGCATGTTGAGATGTTTATGTTTAAAGAGATGTTTACAGAGCCAATATGGAAAAGTTTTCTTTCTGAAGGATATTCTGTTCGGAGAGGCGGGTTTTTAAGAGACTTGATGAAGATAGAGTCTTATGTTCTTTTTCAGTACAGCCTTAAAAGCCTGAACAGGTCAGAGAAGACCATGTTCAATAGAGGGTTTACATTGAAGCTTAGAGGTGTTAGAGGTAAACCTATTGCGCCAGGGGCTGTGATGATACCTGTTGAACATGAGAATGCTTTTGATGAGTTCTTAGAGGTTTGGGATAAGGTCAAGGTCAAGAAAAAGAGGGTTTTGGTTTTGTAACGTTTTTTATACTAGGTTAGGTTTAAGAAGTCTTAGTGTATCTCTTAATCTTATCCTTAAGCTGCCTGTAACGTTTGATGTTCCAGTACAAATGCCATCCTGCCTTCAGACAGAAGAGTCCGGCAATGGAGTACGCCATAATGATGATCAGCTTGTTCGATGGATATGTGTTGACTGTTGTGTTAACTGCTACAGCTACGAGTCCTATTATGAGCACTGTCCACATTATGATGCGTAACAGAAATGCCTTTGAATCAAGCTTCATGGTCCTGGAATGCGACCTGTAGACCTTTCTTTCTATATTTTTGAAGTCAATCTTCATTTACCTGTTATTTTGGTTTAGGAGTTTTTAAATGTTTTTGAAGAAATCCTAAGTATTGTTTATATCAAAAGGACCAAATAATCCGCCGCCATAAGCAGCTCTCCTGTCAAAGATGTAATATACATCTTCACAGATCAAAGCTTTTCTTCCGCCGAAAGCTCCTGCTAATCTAGGGTTCGAGTAGTAATAGAATTCTACCTCTTCAGCTTTTTTTGAATTATATTTACAGTAGAAGTCCCATTCATCCTTGTAGATGATATCGTCCTCATAAGTTTCGTGTATAGTGAAAGGTCCTGCCAGATGAAATTCTTCAGGTACATATTCTTCTTTTGAAGTGTATTTGAAATTGGGCGGGATGTTGTCGTTTGTCCTGTCAATGGTTCTGGAGCATCCTGTTATGAGCAGAAGTGCGATAATCACTATGATAAGATGTTTCATGTTTTCTATTAAATACTAATTGATATATAAATGCTTTTGAAGGATTAGGTTTATATAATTCTCTTGGTTATCTGTTTATATGATAGTAATTATCAAAGGACCTCTTGGAGTGGGTAAGACAACAATAGCTAAAGAAGTTGCTAAGACTTTGGGTTTCAAGTATTTCTCAGTAGATGAGAAGCTTGCTGAGCTAGGCCTGGACAAGGTCTCTGGAAAATGTATTCCTCTGAAGAATTTTTTACTTGTCAATAAGGAGATACCCGAAGGAGATGTTGTTGTAGATGGTAACTTTTACTTCAAAGAAGCTGTTGATGATCTTAAGACTGAACTGGTGTTCCATCTCAGTGCTGATATCGATACCTGTATCGAACGGGATTCTAAGAGAGAGAAGCCTTTAGGAGAGGATGCTGTCAAGGCAGTCTATCAGTTAGTTAAAGAAGCTGATTACCCTGTATATGCCTTACTGGATACTGCGCGTACACCTGTAGATCAGGTTGTGAGGTCTATATGTTTTATGGTGATGGAGTATGTACAGG
>JAHWHD010000103.1 GCA_019323525.1 Candidatus Woesearchaeota archaeon | reverse complement strand
TCTTTCGAGACCTGGTCAGGTTTTACATGGAACACTTCAGCAGCCGCAATACCAAGTTTCCAGGCTTTTGAGTAAGAAGCTGTCTGCTGTGCTGCTTCTTCCAGAGTTCTTTCTGTTGGCGTTTTACCTTTTGTCTTGATAACACAGAAAGGTGAGCCTGGCATTGAGGTGTGGAACACTATATCGTCCTTGTCTGTATGTTTCTTTATAACAATCTCATTAGAAGTGGCGTCCCTGCCGCAGATCACCAAGAAGTTTTCAGATGAGTTAAACCAGCGAAATTTCTCGTACCATTCTCTCTTTATAGTGCCTTTTGTCTCCAGGTTCTTAGGTTCAGGTTTCTTTTTTTCAAGCTTTTTCAGTTTTTGTTCAGTCTTTTCAAGAGCTTCTTTAGCTCCTTGGATCTTTTTCTTGTACTTCTTTGCTTTGTCGTAATAGATAGATGCGTTCTCTTCTAGGGATTTATCGAGATGGAGCGTGATTTTCATCAGCAAGAACCTATACTCTGAACAGTGATTTCATTGTCATGGCATAGAACATAGTCGCCTGCTTGTTTTACCTTTGGAACTATTGTTACAGAATTGATCGTACCAAAACGTGTGAAATCGTAAAGTACATGGGCTGCATAAGGTTCTCCTGGTTTTACGTCGATATCAGATATGTCAGTTACCTTTACAATGTTGCTGTGGTCGAATGATTCTCCATAGATCCAGACGCTCATGCCAGTTACTGCGAACGGTGCGTCGTTCTCAAGCACAAAGTCTACAAAGCCTGCTGCGCCAGAGCCGCCTCTGCACGCGTTCTTCTCAAGCTTGACATTGATATCAACACATGATGCATGGCCAGCTGCGCCTTCCTCTACAATGTTCTGGCCCCAGGACATTACAACACCGCCTAAAGCTACTGCAAAACCAATGAGAAGTATGGTTGCAACTAGTGGTGATATACCTCTTTTTGATTTGAACATACCTATGATTATAGAATTTTGGTATTTAAATGTTACTAAAATCAGAGATTTTAGAACCTCCAAAAAGCTTTGGTTTTTGATAGGTTTCTTATTTACTTGCCTGGTTCCATAACAATCTAAAAAAACCCATGTTACTCTTTGTAGCTTCTTTACTTTTTATCATAAAACCAAACGGCACTTCTGCCCAGACAAAGGTTACTACCCTATCACCATAGATAACCACTGAAGATGGGAATTCATAAGATCTTGGCAGAAATCTCTTGTTTGTCAGTTTAAATTTCTCTTTAAGCTTTGTTTTTCTTACTCTTTCAGACCAGATTATGTTTAGTTTTATACCTTGTTTTGCTCTTCTGCTATTCCAGTGTTTTTGATAGTATGGAAATAAAGTCTTGAACCTGCTCTCTGCACCATAGGCGTACAAATCTTTATTTTCTTTTAGTATATCTTCAAAGATAGTTTTAATCCCTTTTTTTCCTCTGTATACAGTTGCCTCTTCTTTTGCTCTGCTTGCCTTATACTTTAATTGAAGCTCTGGCATTAATGAATCTAGTTTTGCTTGTTTTTCTTTAAGAATCTCTTGTAATCTTTCAGGTTCTACTGGTTCAAACATCTTTCTATTTGCAGAGATAACAAATGTAACAAGACCTTTCTCAATCAATCTCTCTAAAGCATCGTAGACATTTGTCCTGTTTACACCTGATTTTTTTGTAATCTCACCTGCTAAAGCGGAGCCTAGTTCAAGTAACGCTATATATACCTTAGATTCGGTATTGCTTAATCCTAATTCTTGTAATAGTTTTATGTCCATAATAGTGTAAAATAGTCATACATTTATAAATGTTGTTGTTATGATTACAACAAAGTATTATATATCCTCCAGTATACTCATTACCTGGTGATAAACATGAAGAAAATCATTTTTACAATGATGGCCATCATAATCATTATTGGTTGTACACCTACTGAAAAAATTAAGATAGGAGCTATACTGCCATTGACTGGAAAAGGGGCTTACATAGGCGAACCCACATTAAAGGGTTTAATGTTAGCTTTAGAGGGTTCTGATGTTCAATTGATTGTAGAGGACAGTGAGACTAATCCTGAAAAGGCTGTTACAGCAGCTAATAAGCTTATTTCAATTGATGAGGTCCCTGTATTAATCTCTAGCTTAAGTAGTGTGAGCATGGCAGTAGCTCCAATCGCGGAAAAGAATGAGGTTTTTTTACTATACTCTTCAACATCAAGAGGGATTGCTGAGGGTAAGGAGTATGTTTTTGATGGATTTCCAGATGCAAGAACTTTCTGTGAGGTTGCAACTGAGAACGCGGTTGAGAGAGGAACAGATAGAATTGCGTACATGGGTGACCTAGAGGGCGGAGGTGCAGAGTGTGAACTAGGGATTAAAACAGAGATGGTTGCATTAGAAAGGTTTAGTATTAAAGATCCTGGTTTCAGAACAGTTTTGACTAAAATAAAGGAAAAAGAACCTGAAGGTCTTGTTATCTATACGTATAGTAAGTTTTTCCCTGAGATATTTGAGACAATGATTGAGCTTGACCTTGATGTAAAACTGATTGTACCTTTCAATACAGGGACTGCCTCAGGAGATTTAAAAGCAGTTGAGATTGCCGAAGAGCACGGATTGTTTGAAGGGGCTGTTGGCAGTGATTTATATTTTGATCCTATGGATGCTGGAGTTAAAGGGTTTATAGACCTGTATAGGGCAAGCTATGGTGAAGAACCAAACGGATACTCAGCATATGCTTACACAAACATGAAGATACTTTTAGAAGTATTGGATGAATGCGGAGATTCAGAGTGTATCAAAGAGAAACTTTTGACTTCAGAGTTTGAGTTTGTGACAGGCCCCACTAAATTTGATAAAGACGGAGTTGCTGTGTTGCCAGTGAAGACAGTGGAGTATAGTGATGGATGGAGATGATTTTTTATTATTTTTTAAAAATCCAAACCTTTATTAATTCTTTTTCGTTAAATTGACAAAAACATGGTATTTACACAACTGTTAGTAAATGGGCTAATAGCAGGCGCGATATACGCTTTAGTGTCGTCTGGTTTTTCCTTGATATATTCGACTTGTAAGTTTATACATTTTGCACATGGTGCGACTGTTGCGTTTTCTGCTTATTTCCTGTACTTTTTGTTCTCTGTCCTAGGATTGAACTTCTGGTTATCTGTTATTTTTGCAATTGTGTTTGCAAGTCTCTTTGGACTATTGATGAACATTATTGTTTATGAACAGTTAAGAAAAAGAAAAGCAAGCTCGATCATTCTATTAATTGCAAGCTTTGCATTGTTAATATTTATAGAATCCTTAATACTGATCTTGTTTGGAGCTGATGTAAAGACAATCGGCTACATTAAGGTGGCAAAGGGTTTAGAGTTTATTGGAGCTGTCATAACTCCGTTACAGATATTTATTATTGCAACATCTGTAATCTTACTTGTCCTGCTCTATATAATTATGAAAAAGACCAGGATAGGCAAAGCGATGAGAGCTGTCTCTGATAATAAAGATGTTGCAGAGATCATGGGCATTTCCTCTAAAAGAATCTATAGCTGGTCATTCGTGATAGGGTCTGCTATTGCAGGTGTTGCTGCTATCCTGGTCGGTCTGGAGCAGAACCTAGAGCCAATGATGGGTACAAATTTAATAGTTAAAGGATTTACAGGGGCCATCATAGGAGGTATTGGCTCAGTGCCAGGAGCTGTTCTGGGTTCGTTTTTGTTAGGTTTTGCGGAGAACTTCGGGATATGGTTTTTACCGTCAGGTTATAAGGATGCGATTGCTTTTATTATACTGTTCGTATTCCTATTGTTTAAACCAAAAGGCATACTAGGGATTAAAAAATGATAGAAGCTTATTTCATACACTTAGCTATTTTGATAGGGATTTACCTAATCTTGGCCATATCTTTGCAGTTGGCAATGGGTTTTACGGGATTACTAAATTTAGGGCATATTGCTTTTTTTGCTCTGGGTGCTTATACATCGGCATTATTGGCTTTGAACGGAGTGCCATTCTGGGTTTCTATTATAGCGGCTGGTGCGATGGCGATGCTGTTCGGTTTTCTGTTAGCTATTCCTACGAATAAACTTAAAGGAGATTATCTTGCTCTGGCAACTTTAGGTTTTACCTTTGTGGTGTATGCAGTTGCACTGAACTGGACAGGTTTGACAAGAGGGCCGTTAGGTTTGCCAGGTATACCAAGGCCCGATATAGTCTCTCATAACCTTGGTTTTCTTGCTTTAGTCATAGTTGTTGCTTTGGTCTCATATTATATAATAAAAAGGATTGCTAACTCTGGTTTTGGTAAGGTTTTAGAAGCTATCAGGGATGATGAGTTAGCTGCAAGAACACTTGGCAAGAACACTTTTAAGATGAAAAGTTATGCTCTTGGTGTTTCTGCTTTTTTTGCAGGTATTGCTGGATCGTTATATGCGCATTATATCACATTTATAGACCCTTCGTCATTTACATTGTTGCAGCTGATACCATTACTGGCTATTGTTATCATAGCAGGTCTTGCATCATTAAGAGGTACCGTGGTCGCAACTATAATTTTGGTGTTATTACCAGAACCTTTAAGGTTTATCGGATTTCCTTCGTCAGTGGTAGGACCTGCAAGACAGATTATGTTTGCTTTGATATTACTATTGATATTGATTTACAGACCTAAAGGGTTTTATGGAAAGGTTGAACTAGGATAACTTATCTAATCGAATTCCACAATTCCTTAAAGAACTCTTTTTGTTTTTTTGCGATATGCTTTGATTTTATTAGTACCCCTGTTGGTTTATCTCCCCAGACAATATAGTTCAACATGTCACCGCATACAGCACTGTTGGCCGGTATTGGCGTATTTGTGTATTTCATCTTTATAGGACGTCCTTTGAACAGGTATTTTAGTTTTTTGGGGGCAATGCCTTTTGCAAGTATACCTTTATCTTTTCGTTTTGCATCGAACCTTCTGAAGAATTTCTGGATATCTTCGTTTATCTCGTCTATGTCAGCTGAAAAGAACAGATGTTCATCTCCTCTCTTGGCATTGTTAATCATTGTGTTCATCAAAGTATAGATTCCTTTTATACCCTCAAACAGTTCAACCTCTTGCTTATCTTTAGCAAAAGACTGTTTTGCTTTTAATTCTGGAAGTAATTTCTGAACCTGGTTTTCCTTATCCTTGACATAGATCAAGAACTGGTCAGGGTCAGCTGCCTGGTAAACCCTAACTTTTCCTTTCTTAACATATGAAACAAGTCCTTTGTCAATCAAACGATTAACACAGAAATGGAAAACCGAGTTCTGAAGATTGGCTTTTTCCAGAACAGAACCTGCTGTGCTTGGACCTAGCTCTAGTAAAGCTAGATAAACCTTGATCTCTCTCTGGGTTAATCCAATATCTTCTAAAATTTTCGTGTCCATATATTGTAATAGAAGAAGGGTTATATTTAAAGTTTATTTCTATCCTACAATATTGGAGGACTAATTTTTAAGTAGATTCTGCAGTATACAGGTTTAGAATGAATACAAAAATCGTTATATTGGTAGTATTGGTGTGCATTATTGCACTATCAGGATGTCAAGAAAAACAGACCATTAAGATTGGTGTAGTCGGAACCATGACAGGTGTAGGATCTTATCTTGGACAGCAAGAGCTGAGAGGATTAGAAATTGCTAAAGAAGAGATAAATACTAGAGGGGGTATCAATGGTAAGATGGTAGAGTTTGTGGTTGAGGATTCTGAAGCACAGCCAGCAAAGGCAGTGACTGCTGTTAACAAGTTAATCAATCTTGATGGTGTTAGATTCATAATCGGGGATTCCTGGAGCGAGACAACAGGTACGATGGTTCCTGTTACTAATGAAGCTGGGGTTTTGCTCATATCACCGGTATGCATACTAGACACAGTAAGCCAGGATGATTTATTTTTTAGAACAGTGCCAACCATAAATGATATGATGGATGTATTAGCAGAGTATGCTTATAATGAGATGGGTTCAAGAAGGGTAGGTGTTTTACGTTCTGAAACGTCTTTTGGTAAAGAGCATGTTAAACATTTTAGGGAGAGCTTTGAGGAACTTGGCGGAGAGATTGTTGCTGAGGAAGGATTTGTATTAACCCAAAAAGATGTACACTCAGAGATTATCAAAGTTAATGAAGAGCAACCAGATACCATCTTTAATCTTCATGCATCTGGTCCAACACTAGGTTTGTTAATGAAACAGGCAAAAGAATTAGATGTCGATGTAAAATGGCTGGCATCGTTCGGGGCAGAGAATGCGCAGTTGTTAAAAGATTACAGCGAGGTTGCCGAAGGACTAACATATCCATACGTCTATGATACTGATTCTAAAGAACAGAGTATAAGTGGATTTATTCAGAAATACAAAGATAGATATAATGAACTTCCAGACTTTTCAGCTGCAACATCTTATGATGCTATGATGGTGTTAGCTACAGCGATAGAGAAGGTTGGTGAGAACCCATATGATGCCAAGCAGTATCTATTGAATGCAAAAGGCTTTAAGGGAGGGTCTGGTGTGTTTAGTTTTGATAAGAACGGAGATGTTGAGAAACCAATATTTATCAAACAGGTTAAGGATGGCCTGTTTATCAAGGTTTAAATATCCAAAGATTTATTAACACTTTTTCTCTTTATTTGCTTTATGTTAAAGATTAGAAACCTCAGGAAACACTTTGGCGGTGTGAAAGCTGTTAATAACTGCAGTTTTGAGGTAGATAAAGGGCTGATTACTGCTTTGATTGGTCCGAACGGTTCTGGTAAGACTACCATGTTTAATCTTGTATCAGGCGTGTTAAAGGCTGATTCTGGCAAGGTGATATTTAACAATACTGATATAACTAATCTTTCTCCAGAGAAAATCGCAAATCTTGGAATTTCTAGATTGTTTCAGCGCTCTAAACTCTTTACAAATTTAAGTGTTAGAGATAATTTAATGCTAGGTTTAGATACTGAGAACACCAAGTTCTGGAAGAACCTTATTAAGGACAGGACGATTGATGATAAAGAGATTAAGGACGCACTGAAGCTGGTGAGTATGGAGAGGTTTGAGAACAGATTAACTAGAAATTTAAGCTTTGGTCAGAAAAGGTTGGTAGAGTTAATGCGAACAGTGACTAAACCTCATCAGTTGCTGATGTTAGACGAGCCAGTAGCAGGGGTTAACCCTAAACTAAGAAAGGAGATTGCAGATATATTGCTGGAGTTAAAGAAAAAAGGCGAGACGATATTGTTAATAGAACATGATATGAACTTCACATTGGGCATAGCTGATAAAGTTATTGTGATGGATGAGGGAAGGGTTATCGCAGAAGGTGAACCAAACAAGATAAAAAATAATAAGATGGTTCTAGAGGCTTATCTTGGGGAATAGTTTTTTTATCGATATATTTATATAATAATTCTGGTAAAAATATATAAAATGAAAACCGTAATAATAACAATATTAGTATTATGCTTGTTTATTTTTGGATGTTCTTCTGACACAGTTAAGGTAGGATGGAGCGGCGGACTTACAGGCAATCTTGCATCTCTCGGCAAAAACAATTTCCGCGGTGTAGAGATAGCTATCGATGAGATAAATGCTGCTGGAGGTATCAACGGAAAGCAGATAGAATTCTTGTACCAGGATGATAAGTTTGAGGGTAAGGAGACTCTTACCAATTATCAGAAATTCACAAGAGTGGATGATGTTGATGTAGTACTTACAACAAGTTATTCAGGGATATTCACAACCTCTCCCAATGCTGAGAGGGATAGGGTTGTTGTCGTAAATACGGTAGATACAAGCGAAGAGATCGCCGAGGTCGGAGATTATTCTTTTGCAGTCGGCATATATGATGAAGGCATAGGTTATACTATGGCAGAATTTCTTGCAGAGAGGGGCGAGGAACGGACAGGGATATTGTATAATAAAGCAGACCCTTTTATCGAGCTTGTAAAGGGGGCTTTTATAGAACAATTCACAGAACTTGGCGGTGAAGTGGAGAGATTGGAAGGTTATGATCCTGACCAGGGAGATTTCAGGGTGCAGCTGACAAAGATGAAAGAAGGTGATTTTGATTTTATAGTTATCATAGGTTTTGAGGAGCAAGGCATTGTATTGAAACAGGCAAGAGAGATGGCTATTGAGTCACAATTTGTTGGTATAGACACGATAAGCTCCAGGACAGTGATAGAGAGTGCACAAGGTGCTGCTGATGGTACTTATTTCACTTTCTGGGATGAACAGTCAGAAGAGTTAGATGCATTTGTTTCTAAGTATGAAGCCGAGTATGGAGAAATACCAGACCAGTTATTGTTTGCAGTCACAGGGTATGATTCTATGATGATGGTTGCAGAGGCTATGAAGAAAGGAGATGTTCGCGGTGAAGGGTTAAAGAATTCTCTTTATTCTATAAAAGATTTCAAAGGATTGGCAGGCACATTGTCGATGAGCGAAGACGGTATTGTACGTTCTGTAAGGGAGAAGATGTTCAGGGTGGAAGGAGAAGATATTGTTAGGATAGGTGAATAAAAATGAAAATAAGAGATTATATTTTAAATGTCATGATTATCGCAATGATTTCATTAATAGCCTTATCAGGATGCAAGCAAGCTGAAGATATTAAAATAGGCAGCATCCTTATCTTGACAGGCGAAGGAGCTTCTTGGGGAACAGCAGCAAAGAATGGCATTGATTTGGCTGTCCAAGACATTAACGCAGATGGAGGCGTCAATGGAAAATCGTTAAGAGTGATTTTTGAGGACGACCATAGCGACCCAAAAAATGCGTTAAGCGCTTTTAGAAAATTGACTGAGCTAGATGGTATTGATGTTATAATAGGAACTACATGGTCGCATACAGGGCTGCCTTTAGTAGAACTGGCTAAAGAGAAGAACATCCTGATGGTGTCTCCTTCATTGGGTGTCAAGGAATTTAATGAAGAAAGCAAGTTATTGTTTAACACATGGCCGCATGATTTTATATTATCACAGAACCTTGCAGACCTGATATATGAAAAAGGACACAGGAAAGTCGCCCTTATCGGAGCTCAAAACGTCTGGGTAAAGGACCAGACTACTGCGTTCAGTGATAGGTTTAAAGAACTTGGCGGTTCTGTAGAGGTTTTAGTTGAGCCTAACCCTCAAGAGAAGGATGTGAGTACAGAGGCTTTAAAAATCAAGGATAATACAGAGATGGATGCAATCGTGTCTACAACTGACGGTGTGCTTGTGGGTGTATTGGTAGCTAAAAGAGCTAGGGAGCTTGGAGTAGACTTACCATTGTATTCCATAACAATAGACGCTGATGTAATCAAGGCTGCAGAAGGGGCTTATGAGGGAATGGAATTCTTAACATTCCTGACACCCACACAGGAATTTAAGGAAAGGTATGAAGCAGAGTTTGGAATACCTATAGACATAGGAGCAGCTTCAGCGTATGATGCTGTTATGATAATCGCCGAGGCAATGAGAGAGACAGGTTCGACAGATCCTTCAGCACTTCAGGAGTACATGAATGGTATAGAAGAGTATGAAGGTGTTTCTGGAAGTCTTGTTTCAGACGGCAAAGGAGGGTTCACTAAAGATTTTCTAGTTAAGAAGATTGTGAATGGTGTTGCTATTTAGCAATACCCCACAAAAGATTAAACTGTTTTCGTTCAGTTTCTGCTATAGCTTTGTTCTCCATTATGATCCCTATAGAATTATCTTTTTCGAATGTTAGGATGGCTACTTTATCTCCGTAGATGATCTTTGTTGTGGGAAACTTAGCTTTTACAAGACGCATATCAATAAAACGTTTGGGGTTGTTCTTCTTGTAATCACGCATCCTTTCGCAGTGTTCTGCAATAACTTTTGAGAACATGCCTTGTTTTCGTTTCTTTGTAATGAAATGAGGGAAATAGTACTGAAGTTCATCTATGAAGTTAGGTGCTACAAGGAACCAGCATTCCTTATTTTCCTTCAATACGTCCTCAACAACAGTCTTGAGGCCAGCAAGGCCTTCGTAGAGCTCGATAGAGGGTTTTTGCTTTACTGATTTTTTAAGAAGTTCTAGTTCAGGAAGTATTGACTTTAGTTTGTCCTCTTTTTCCTGGAGATCTCCCAGAAGTTTCTGCGGTTCAGATGCCTCAAAATACTTAACGCCAGACTTTATTACGTATGATACAAGACCTTTATCTTTCAGATAGTTAAGCACATCGTAGCATGTCACCCTGTTAAGTTTTGATTTTAATGCGATCTTGTTTACTGTGGATTGTCCGACTGAGAGCAGGGTAAGATAGACTTTTATCTCTTTATCTGAGAGTCCAAGGTCTTTTAGTATTGATTCTTTTGACATGATAAAATAGTGTTAGACTGCAGTATTTAAGCTTTTCTATTTTGTAGTAGATTTTCTACAACAAGCGTTTATATACTTAAGAAGTTACTCCTTGAGTAAGATGAAAAAAATAATACTGACCATTGGAATTGTAGCAATTATTGCAATAGCTATATTCATGAATCTACCGCAAGAACAACAGACAGTCAAGATAGGATTTATAGGACCTCTTACAGGCCCATTAGCTAATCCAGGCGTCTATGTCAAGAACTCCTTTGAGCTTGCGCATGCCCAATATAGCGCAGTGAATGGAAGAGAGATTGAGGTTATCTATGAAGACGACAAATGCATACCAAAAGAAGCTGTTACTGCTGCAAATAAGCTGTTGAATGTTGATGGTGTTGACATTGTTGTCTCCTCTATATGCGGTGGCAGCACTTTAGCAATCGCTCCTTTGACAGAGGCTCAGGAAAAGATACTGATATCTCCGATATCAAGCACTCCAGCCATCTCAGAAGCTGGAGATTATGTTTTTAGGATATCAAGCTCTGCTGACCTTTTTGCAGAGAGGACTGCTTTGATGTTAGAAGAGTCAGGGTATGAAAGAATTGGAATCGTTTATGAGAATACCGACTATGCTGTCGGCTGGAAGGACTCGTTTGTTGACAGCTTTAGAGGAGAGATCGTTAGTGCCGAGAGCTTTAACACTGGTGACAGTGATGTGAAGACGCAGCTGCTGAAGATCAATGAAGCTGGGCCAGAAGCAATACTCATGCTTGTGCAGTCGCCGATATCAGGGGCTTTGCTTGTGAAACAGGCTAAAGAGCTTAACATTGGAACACAGCTGATAGGGAATGAAGGGTTTTTTTCAAGGACAGTGCTCAAGAATGTCATTGGTGAGGCTGCTGAAGGGCTTTTGATACTGACGTATGCTTATGATGGTGGCTCTGATGCTATGAAGGAATATCTTAAAGCGTATGAAGCAGAGTTTGGAGAAAAGGTTCCTGAAGAGATGCATGCAGGGCTCGGGTATGATGTTTACATGGCACTTTATGATGCTCTTGACGGGTGCTCAGACTCAAAATGCATAAGAGACAAGCTTTACTCGTTTGAAGATAGAGAAGGTGTGATAGGAAGTTACAGCGTCAATGCCAAAGGAGATGCAGTAAGAGATTTTATGTGGTGGATTGTTGAAGAAGGAGAGATCAGGCCTTTGCAAAGGTAACATTTATTAACTCTTTTTTCTTTATTTTTTTTATTATGCTAAAGATAGAGGGACTGCGAGCCGGATATGACAGGATGGAGATTCTAAAAGAGGTTAGTTTAGAGGTTAAACCAGCTGAGATTGTTGCGTTAATCGGTCCGAATGGTGCTGGGAAAAGCACGTTATTGAAAAGTATCTTTAATCTCTGCAAGGTTTATTCTGGGGAGATCATGTTCAAGGATAAGAACATAACAAGACTGCCAACACATGAACTTATCTATGAGGGTGTGAGTTACGTGCCTCAGGGAAGGCAGGTTTTTTCTGACCTGACTGTCAAAGAGAACCTTGAGATGGGCGGGTTTATTATGAAGGACCGCGAGGTACTTGCAAGAAACCTTCAAGACGTGTTTGAGAAGTTTTCTTTCCTTAAAGATAAACAAAATGATTACGCATTTACTCTTTCAGGAGGTCAGCAGCAGATGTTAGCTATTGCAAGGGCTCTAATACAAAGTCCTGAACTTCTTCTTTTAGATGAACCTTCTCTTGGATTATCCCCGAAAGCAATGAAGCACATATTTGAGAAGATCGTCGAGATAAACAAGGAAGGCATATCTGTCATTATAGTCGAGCAGAATGCAAAACAGGCTGTAAAGATAGCTGACAGGACTTATGTTCTTGAGGATGGAAAGATAGCTCTTGAGGGAGGTAAAGAGATCCTTAAAGATAAGAAGATTAAGAATATCTATTTTGGCGGAAGATGAGCTGCACTCCATAATAGATCAAACACAATTCTTTGTGTCTTTGCAATTGTCTCGCTTTCTATGACCACCCCAATAATATCTTTCTCTAGCGACATTATCGCCACTTTGTTTCCATATATGTATGTAGCTGTTGGAAACTCCATCTCAATCGGCAAGAATCTCATCTCTCTTAACTCTTGTTTATTTGTCTTGACATATTCCATGGCTGTTTTTGAAGCTTCTGCCAAAACCTTGATCCTTATCTTGTTCTTGATACGTCTTTTGATGAAGTTTGGGAAATAGAATGTAAGCAGGTTCATTTGTTTTCTTGTAGAACAGTAAACCAAAGCCTCTTGTTTGGTTCTTACAATATCATCCATGACTGTCTTAACACCTTCTTTGCCTTCGTAGACCTCTATCTTTGGCTTTTCTACAGCTGTCTTGTATATGCCTTTTAATTGTGGCATGATGTTGTTGATTTTTGCTTCTTTCTCTTTGAGGATACTGAGAAGTTTGTCTGGCTCTGCGACCTCAAAATACTGCTTGCCTGACCTAATCACATAAGAAACAAGCCCTTTTTCTTTTAATGATTTAAGAATCTCATAGGTATAAGTCCTGTACGTGCCTGCTGCTTTTGCAATGTCCTGGACCAGTGCAGAGCCCAGCTTAAGGCATGCAAGGTATACCTGAATCTCTTTATCGGTAAGGCCGAATTCCCTTAGTTCTTCTTCCATTGTCAGAAGAAATGTTAATATATTTATAAATCTTTCTTCTGTCGTTAATTAATTGACAACACAAATTTAAATATGTTCTATAACATATATGTTCAATATGGTAAAAAACAAACTTATTTTCGGAATAATTGTTGTATTGGTCTTGGTAGCAGGATGTTCAGAAGATACTATCAAGATAGGGTTTTCAGGACCTCTTACAGGGCCTGTAGCCAGGTTAGGTGAGTGGAGCCTTAGAGGCGCACAGACTGCTATAGATGAGATAAACGAAGCAGGAGGGATAGATGGTAAGATGCTCGAGCTTGTTGTAGAGGATGACCAGTGCTCTGCACAGCCAGCTGTAACTGCAGTCAACAAGATGCAGACGCAGGGTATTGACAAGTTCATAGTTGTCTGCTCAGCAAACTCTCCAGCAGTAGCTCCTGTGACAGAAGGGAAGTCTATAGTTTTCACGCCATCGTTCAGGCTCATGTCTTTGGAAGGTAAGTTTCCGCATTATTTCAGCCTTCAGCCGTCGATGAGGAGAGAGGTTACCAAACTCTTCGAGTATGTTGAGGAGCAGGGTTATGAGACTCTCGGGATCATCTATAACCAGAACGATTTTTATGAAAGTTATAGAGAGATTGTGGTAGAGATCGCTGAAAAGCAAGGTGTTGATGTTATCAGTATTCAGCCAAGTGATTGGCTTGCTTCTGAGTTCAGGGTGCAGCTTGCAAAGCTTAAAAAGGCTGATCCTGATGTTATCTTCGCGGGTCTCAACCCAGGACCTTATGCTAACATGCTAAAGCAGAAGAAAGAGCTTGGCATAGACATTCCTGTCATAGGTATCTGGTACACACAGACGCCTGACCTTATGGAAGGGGCTGGTGAACTGGCTGACGGCATTGTCTATACGTACCATTACAAGGCTGGCTCGACACCAGAGATTACAGAGTATTCAGAGCTCTATGAGAAAAGGTATGGCGAACAGGCAGAGTTCTCGTCTGCAAGCACTTATGATATGGTATATATCATGAAAGATCTTATCGAACGGTGTGATGATTCAGAGTGCATGGTGGATAAGGTCAAGGAGCTTGATTTCGAGGGTGCATCTGGAAAGATCAAGTTTTCAAAAAGCTCTACACTGAAAGAAATAAACCTCAAGACAATACATGATGGAGAGTTTGTAGAACTCGAATGATTTTTTTATTTTTTTTTATGCATCATCATACTGCTTATCCTTGCCGCCAAGGTATATGTTAGTATGCTGGGATTTGACGTCCTTTACAGGGAAGCGTTTCTCGTTGTTCTTGATAACCTTGTCAATTGCTTCATCTATGTTGACTCCGTGGTTGTTTGCAAGTATTGCCAGGAACCAGTAGATGTCGCCTATGTTGTCTTCAAGAATATCTTTGTTGTCAGCCAGTACCTTCTTCAGTGTTTCATGGTCCTGCACCCATTTGACAAGGTTGCGTATCTCGCCGATCTCTTCAACAATACCTAGAAGAAGGTCTTTAGGATTATGGAACTGGTTCCAGTCACGCTCTTCTGCGAATTGTTTGATACGTTTTTGGAAATCGTTCATGTGAAACCAGAATAAGTAATGGTATAAATATGTTTTGGGAGAAACATTTATAAACAAACATTCTTAAAGTTGTGTTATGCAACAGATGTCAGAGCAGGATATGGCTGCGTTACAGGAAAAGTTGAAGAACATGTCTCCAGAGGAGTTAGCAGAGTACCAGAAACAGAATTGTATATTCTGCCAGATCATTGGCGGGAAGATACCTGCAAAGAAAGTGTATGAAGATGATAAGGTAATAGCAATACTGGATATTAACCCTGCTTCTAAAGGTCATATGCTAGTCATGCCTAAAGAGCATTATGCTATAATGCCTGTTGTACCTCAAGACGTGTTAGGCCATTTGTTTGTTGTGGCTAAGAAGCTAAGTAATTCTGCGTTAAAGGCATTGAAAGCTACAGGCACTACTGTGTTCATCGCTAACGGCGGTGTTGCAGGCCAGAGAGCGCAGCATTTCATGATACATATAATACCTAGGTTTGAGGCTGACGGTCTGTTCAAGGTTAAAGAACGAGAAATTGATATTGCAGATGTTAAAAAGAAGTTAAGTGCAAGGATTGGGTATGTGCCTGAAAAAAAAGAAGTAAAAAGAGCATCAGAAAAAGTATCAAAAGAAAAAAAATCAGAAATACAAAAAACTGAAACAAAGAAAGCTGATAAATACATCACTAGCAAGACAGCTAAAAGGTTCCATACACAGAACTGTGCTTTTGCACAGAACATACGCGAAGAAAACAGGATATACCTTACAGAGGAAGAAGCAGAAGAGTCTGGGAAAAAGCCTTGCACATGTGTCAGCGGTAAAAAGATTCCTTTAAAGAAAGAAAAAGCTACTAAGAAAAATGAAATAAATGAAATAAAAACAGGTTCTAAAAAAACAGAAAAATCCAAAGCAAAAGATAAAGACGATGAAATTGATGAGAAGATTGAGGAGGGAGAGGGTATAGATCTAGATGCTATTGCCCAGTTGTTAGGATGACGTGTAAATACTGTGATGTGGAACGCGAACAGGTGATATACGAAGATGAGAAACTAATAGCGTTCCTTCCTAAAACTGCTGTTGCTGAAGGACAGATTACAGTTGTTCCTAAACAGCATTACAGGATATTTGAAGAAGTCCCTGACGCTGAGGTTGAGCATCTGTTCAATGTATCTAACAAGTTAAGTGCCTTAGTGTTTGAGGTGCTTGGAGTGCACGGAACTAACATCATAGTTCATAACGGTACGCCTGGACAGGAAGTGCCGCATTTCTCTATCAACATCATACCAAGGACTGAGGGTGACGGTCTTAACCTTGACTGGAAACCTGAAAAGTTTTCTGATGATGACATGCAAGGGTTTGAGCTCCTGCTTAAAGATGGACTGAAAGAGAAGAAGGAAGAAGAGAAGAAAGAGGAGCTTGAAGATATTGAGAAGATAGAGAAAGAAGAGGGTGAAGAGAATTACCTTATTAAGCAGCTTGAGAGGATGCCTTAATCGTCGGATTTGACAAGTTGCAAGAATTCTGCTAATTGTTTTTCGTCAAGACCGTGCCATGCGTATCTGTTTGATTCTGTTCCGAATCTTCTAGTTGAGTAGATGTGCGATTGTTTTGAGTCTACAGTTGGAATCCTGCCTTTATCAATAAGAAGTGCTGCCTTAGCAGGGTCTAGGCGGCTGCCAAGGTCGTGCCATTCACCTGTATCTGCAAGATAGCCTTCAAGAAAAAAGTAGTCTTTGGAATCTTTCTTGTCTCTTCCAAAATAAAGATTAGCAATACTGTATGTTCCAGGCATAGGTGCTCCGCAAGATGTTCGAGTTGACATTTTATCTTCCTCTTAGCTCGTGCGCGATTTCTGTTGCAAGTTCTTTCAATTGATTATCGTCAAGAGCTCCAAACATCTTGCCTTTTACAATGCCAAAACGGTGGTTTGTACGCTTGCTTTCAGGCTGTTGAGACAGCAGCGTGAGTTCAACGATCGTTCCTGGAAAATTAGCTGCTACTGTCTTTGCAATGCTCTTGTAGTCAGGATGCTCGTCATTGCAGTCGTACTGTAGAAGTCTTAGCCCGTGACAGTCTCCGCCTTCAACATAGTAACCAATAGGAGAGGGACTTGCTAGTGCAGGCCTCCCGTAGTAGATATTGAATGTATCCATAGAATATTAGAATCTAAGATGGTTATTTAACTATTACTATAGCGGGAAATATATTTAGAAAAACAAGAACCAGTTACCCACTACCCAGGTAAAGATAAAGGCTATAAGGAAGCTTGGCACAAATGGTATGCCCTCCTTTACAAGGACTTTCTTGATCTTAAGTTTTTTTAAGGTTGCTATCTGTTCCTTGGTAATGCCAAGGTCTTTAGGTCCGCAGATCTTTTTTCCTTTAACAATAACGTCTTTAGCTATCCAGTCACCTTCTGTAAGCTTAGAGATAGGATAGAGCTTTAGCATGCATGAGTTTTCTACTGCTTTTGCAAATACGAATACATAGAAGAATAGTAAGGCAAAGACTGCTACAAGCAGTAAGGGTAATGATAGTAGTGTATTATTGATTAACAATAAGAATAAAATAAATAAACCAATGCTAGAGATAAGTACTATCTTTCTTAATCCTTTTAGCTTGTTAGATATATTTGTGTATTCTTTTATGAACTGTTTTCTGTGCTTGATGGATAATGTGATAGACCATACAAATCCGTACACTGCTCCTATAATAATAAGGTTTATCAGGAAAAGTATCATGAACTGCATCGAGAGTTCTAGTTTTAACCCGATTAACGCGCCAATGCCCCAGATAAGTTTAGAGTCTCCGCCGCCCCATTGGCCAGAGTAGTATAATAGTAAGCCAATACCTAAGAAAACTATAAAGCCGTATGCCCCATAGAGTATATAGCTTGGATCTTCATGGAATATTGAGAGTATTGCCCTTAGACCGAATCCTATGAAGATAAGGGCATAGCTAAGCCAGTCAGGAACCTCTCGAGTCTTTATATCTGACCAGCTTGCAACCAGTAATGCTATTACAGCTATAACGAACTCTATCATATAGTGAATTAAGTATAACAAGATTTATATATTTTGGTATCATCACTTAATAGTAAAATGTTTCAGAAGTTTTTAGACTTGATGCGGAAGAGAAAAGAGGAGGGTAAACGTATTCCATTACATGTAGGTCTTACTGTGAACGGGACAGAGATGTGGTGCGAGAATAATGATAAAGACCTTGACATTGGGTATGAACGGTCGTTTAAGCTCTTGAACGAGATGATCGAGCAGCAGATAGCCAACAATGTGAGGATTTTGACATTGTATCTGCTTCCGCAGGAGATGTCTAAACCTGATATATTGCTTTCGTATCTTACTAAGTTCCTTGCAGGTGTTAAGAACAGTAAACTTATTGAGGAGAACCAGGTAAAAATATCTGTGGTAGGTAAATGGTATGACCTTCCAAGCGAGTTGATAGAAGAGATTAAAGCATTGATAGCTTCAACAAAGGATTATGATAGGTTTTTCTTGAACCTATGCCTGAATTACAATGGTCAGGAAGAGATAGTTGACGCGTGTAAACTGATAGCTAAGAAAGTGCAGGGTGATAAATTGGATCCTGAAAGTATAACTGCCGAGACTGTCAAGGACAATATCTATACCTCGTATTTCATGCCGCCTGATCTAATAATTAAAACTGGGTTGAAAAAGCAGTTGTTCGGGTTTCTCCTGTGGGATTCAGTCAGGTCAGAGATAAGGTTTGCTAACAAATTATTTCCTGATTA
>JAHWHD010000102.1 GCA_019323525.1 Candidatus Woesearchaeota archaeon | reverse complement strand
TTATATGGGTTTTGTTTTATACCGGTGGTTGGTAATGTTCGTGGCACATAACTTCGTAATGGACTTTCTGGCCCATGAATTCTTTATCAACAAGGCCTGCAATTATAAACAATGGATGGCCTTTTGGGGCAGGTTTACCGTTTACCCATCTTTGGTTGCAGGTAGCAATATTGTTGCATCCAGGATGCTGACATCGTGCTTTTTCCATTTTGAATGCGATCTTGGCTTCATCAATAACATGGCCCATGTGAAGGTCTGATACCTCTTGCATTTTTGGGTTTCCAAGAGGAAAGTATTGGTTCCTGTCGTAAGTGTGTGTTAACCCTGCTTTCCAGACTCTTATACCTTGCTTTCTCCATTGCCTGGTTTTTTCTTGTATGCCTGGCCGAAATAGGTGGTACTCGTCTAAGAAAACATCGTCAGTGTTCTCAGTAATGTACTGGTCTGCTTCGTTAGGGTCGTCTATTAGAATTGCTGGAATCATGGCGTTTGTCGCAGAAACTATGTGTGAATCGTCTCCTTGGTATCTTCCAGTGTCAAAAGCAGGTTTCAGAACTACAACCTTGTCTTTTGGAAGTTCGGTGATGCCGTATTCTAGACTTTTAATCTGCCTGACCTTTCTTTCGATATAGATCAGAGAGCCTGTCTTTACATCGTACATGACTCCATGGATTACTATCTCGTGGCCCCTGCCTGTTGATTCGATAATTGAATCTAAGAACCTTGTATCTTCCTTGTTAAGATGTTTTCTTAGTATTTCTTGAATCATGCTATTTTTGACTGGAATATATATTTATATCCTTTTCCTAATTCCAAAATATACATAGCAAAATTTAAATACCCATATACTATAAATATTGTAAAAAGAGGTAATGGGATGTTAGCAAGAGATATCATGCGTAAAGAGTTTCTCCAGATTGATGGAGATGAGCCTGTTTCTAAACTGATTGGACAGATGATGGTGCACAATGAAAGAGCTGCTGTTGTGTTCGGAAGGCAAGGCTATATTGGTGTTGCATATGCAAGGTTGTTGTTAAGGAACAAGCTGCATGTAGCTGACTGGAAGGTAAAAAGAGTGGTTGCAAGGCCTGCTATATTGTCAGGCAATGAAGATATATCTGAAGTTGCAAGAAAGATGTTTGTAAGTGATTCTCCGTTACTGCCAGTCATGGGTTATAGTGTGCAGGGTGCAGTGTTTGAAGAAGACCTGTTGCCTTTGATGAGGTCATTGTTTAAAGGTCTAAAAGTAAACGATGTGATGAACCCTGCAATAACAATAAAAGAAAGGGACAGGATCGGCAGGGCTATAGAGATGATGTTCGAGGATCGCATAGAAAGATTGCCTGTTGTTGACACCTCTGGAAAGATAGTGGGTGTTGCAAGCGTGACTAATCTTATGCAAAACTTTCTACTGCAACATAATGCCAGGGATAAAGGCTATAATTCAGATATCAAGACAAAAGGAAGCTCTCCTAGCAATGATGACATGGATGCTTTTGAGGTAAGGAACTGTATGGAGTCTGCCATCTGGACAGCCAGAAGAGATACTCCTCTACCTGAAATAGTTGACATGATGCAGAAGTATAATGTGATGTCAGTACCTGTTGTTGATTCTACTGGTAATGTGGTTGGAATATTTACTATAAGGGACTTGTTAAAGAAGTTCTATAGTTTGTCAAGGCCTGGCAGGTTGATTTAGGATAGTCTAGATTCAGGATTAAGATTACATCCCAGGAATCTTGCCCTTAAACTTCTTCATCATCTGGTCCATGTTCTTCATCTTGCCAGGTTTTAGCATCTTTGTCATCTTCTTAGCCTGCTTGTACTGTTTTAGAAGGTCGCGGACTTCTGATGATGGACAGCCTGAACCGTTTGCAATCCTGTCGATTCTTGTCCTTGTTATCTCGTCAGGCTCTTCAAGCTCTTCTTTGGTGCAGGAGTCCATGATAAAACGCCATTTCTTTAGCTTTCCTTCCTGGACCTTGATAGCGTCTTTAGGAAGTTTTAACTGTGAAAACCCAGGGATCATCTCTACAATCTTGCCTAGTGGTCCCATCTTTGACATTGCCTGCATCTGTTCATAAAGGTCTAGAAGGTTGAACTTTCCTTTCAAGAACTTCTTGCCAAGGTCTTGAGCTTCTTCCTCAGAGATTGCTTCTTTGGCTTTCTCAAGCAATGTCGCAAGGTCCCCCATACCAAGCAAGCGTCCTACAAACCTTTGCGGGTTGAAAAGCTCTAAGTCGTCAATCTTCTCTCCAACTCCTATGAACTTGACAGGAGCTTTTGTAACTGAGCATGCTGATAACGCGCCTCCGCCTTTAGCAGTTCCATCTAGTTTTGTTATCATTACTCCAGTCACATTGCAGGTCTCTGAGAATTTCTCTGCTTGTTTCTGAGCAGCCTGGCCTACGTCAGCCGCCATTACCAGCAAGGTTTCGTTTGGCTGGACTGCTTTATTGATTTTGTTAAGCTCTTCAATAAGTTCGTCAGATAAAGCGTCACGTCCTGCAGTGTCAATGATCACAACGTCGTATTTTGAAAGTTTTGGTTCAAACGCTTTAAAGATCTTGACAGGGTCTTTTTCTTCAGGGTTTCCAAATACATCAGCGTTTATCTGTTTACCTAGCTGTCTAAGCTGTTCATAAGCAGCAGGTCTCCAAGTATCAGTTGACATCAAAGCTACCTTGAAAGCGCGTTTCTGGAAATACTTGCCTAGTTTAGCTGCTGTCGTTGTTTTACCATTACCAAAAAGGCCTACGAGCATGATTTTTGAAGGTTTCCTGCTAACATCTATCTCATAAGCTTTCTCTCCTAAGAATTTGGTGAGTTCTTCATACACAACATTTATCAAATACTCTTTTTTAGTAAGGCCTGCAGGTGTTTCCTCTTTCAGGATACGTTTCTTGATAGAGTTAGTGAGGTCAAAAACAAGTTTTACGTTCACGTCTGACTGCAGCAAAGCTCTTTGTATGTCCTTGACTAGCTCGTTCACAAGCTTCTCATCTACAAATACAGATTTAGCTATCTTCTGCAGTGTGTTTTTCAGTGAACTTCCTAATTTGTCTAGTACCATAGTGTTAACATTATTTTTGATTATTTATAAAGCTTACTTATAATTTAAAAAGAATTAAATTACATAATAGATATAAAACAATAATATAAAAAATAATTTATTTCTTACTCTCAATCTCTTTCTTCATGTCCTTCATAAGAGCGTCAAGCTTTTTCTCGCCAAGTACCTTGTTGTCTCTTGTTCTAACATTAACAGACTTGTTCTCTTGTTCCTTGTCGCCTATAACTAGGATATAGTTGAACTGCTGTATCTGAGCATCACGTACCTTTTTAGGTACAGACTCTGACCTGAAGTCTGGCTCTGTAAGGAACCCTTCTTCTTTTAGCTTGTCAACTACCTTTTGAGCGTACTCGTCATTTCTTGAAGCTACTGTCAAGACCTTTACCTGGTTCGGGCTTAGCCAGAGTGGAAACTTTCCTGCATAATGTTCTATCAGGATTCCTAGGAATCTTTCTAGAGCACCATAGATAACCCTATGAATCATGACAGGTCTGTGCTTTCTTCCATCCTGGCCGTCGTATGTCAGGTCAAACCTCTCTGGAAGTGACATGTCCAGTTGGATTGTTGCGCATTGCCATGTCCTGCCTAGACTGTCCTTGATATGGAAGTCTATCTTTGGACCGTAGAACGCGCCGTCTCCTTCATTAATCTTGTACTCTTTACTTGTTGAGTCAAGAGCAGCTTTCAAGCCTTTTGTAGCTGTCTCCCATTGTTCGTCTGTGCCGACTGATTTCTCAGGACGTGTTGAGAGTTCTACATGGTAATCAAGGCCAAATATCTTGTAAAATTTGTCAACAAGATTCATCACGCCAAGTATCTCGTCCTTGATCTGTTCATTGGTCATGAAGATGTGTGCATCGTCTTGATGGAATGCTCTAACCCTGAACAGGCCGTTAAGAACTCCTGACATCTCGTGTCTATGCACCAGTCCAATCTCGCCGGCTCTTAAAGGAAGCTCTTTGTAAGAATGCACTTTTTCTCTATACAAAAGCATACCTCCTGGACAGTTCATTGGCTTTATAGCAAAGTCTTGGTTGTCTATCTTTAATGTGTACATGTTTTCCCTGTAATTCTCCCAGTGGCCTGATGTCTCCCAGAGCTTTCTATGGAGGATAATTGGGGTTTTTTGTTCAACATACCCTGCTTTCCTGTGCTCGTCTCTCCATAGATCAAGAAGCTTGTTCCAGATAATGAGTCCTTTGTGATGGAAGAACGGAAAACCTGGTCCTTCCTCATGGATTGAGAAGAGTTCCATCTCTTTGCCTATCTTCTTATGGTCTCTTTTCTTTGCTTCTTCAAGCAAATCCAGATAAGCCTTGAGGTCTTTCTTGTCAGGGAAACTTATGCCGTAGATTCTCTGCAAAGAGTCGTTCTTGGCGTCTCCTCTCCAGTATGCGCTTGATACCTTGAGAAGTTTGACAGCTTTGATATGGCCTGTGTCAGGTACATGCGGGCCTCTGCATAGGTCAATAAAGCTGCCCATCTGGTAGGTTGAGATTGAACCTTCTTCAAGGTCGTTAATCATCTCGACCTTGTACTTGTTGTCTTTGAATAGTTTAAGAGCATCTTTTTTAGAGACCTCTTTTCTCTCAAAGGGTTTTTTCTCTTTGATGATCTTTTTAATCTCTGCCTCTATTTTTTCTAGGTCTTCTGGTTTTAATGCAGGCATTGCAAAGTCATAGTAAAATCCTTCCTCAACAGCTGGACCTATTGTAGGTTTTGCCTTAGGAAAGATTCTCAGCACAGCTTCAGCTAGCAAGTGCGCAGAACTATGTCGAAATATTTCAATACCTTCCTTGTCCTTCCATGTGATAATCCTTATCTTTGCATCCTTGTCAATGACAGTATTAAGATCCTTTAATTCTCCATTTACCTCGATTGCAAGAGCAGCTCTTGCAAGTCCTTCGCTAATCTCTTTAGCTATGTCCAGTCCTGATACTGGTTTTTTGTACTCTTTCTTTGAACCGTCTGGGAATTCTATTTTCATTCACATCACCTTGTTTGAGTTTATTGGGTT
>JAHWHD010000101.1 GCA_019323525.1 Candidatus Woesearchaeota archaeon | reverse complement strand
TAAGCCTTGTCTTTTGGTTTCCTGAACCCTCTTTGACCTTGACATTCCTATCCTTATCAACCTCAAGACATTTTTCAGGAGTAGATAGTTCCAAAAACGCGTATTCGCTTACAGGCGGAAGAACATCAGCCTTTGCAAATATATCTCCCTGCTCAATCTCGTCTATAAACTTAGTATCGATAGAACCATCTGAGTGCACAAAGATAAAAGACTCTTCAACATGCACATAAACGCGTCTTCCAGGCTCGTACAATCTACTTATGATAACATCATCGAGAAAATCTACGGGGTTATGGAACCTGTCACCTTTCTTTCTTACCATATCCTCTATTGAGACGTCAAAAGCAAACCTCATTTTCCATACCTCTCTGCCACGGTTTTAGCAAGATCCTCATCTTTCGTATAAGCAGCATAACCAAGAGCAGCAATCTCAGGTATTACAGTTTTATCAGGATTAAGCCTCACCCTTTGCTTTGCAAGGTCAAACGCAGCATCTATCTTGGGAGTGTAATAAACATCAACCCCTGGAAGAGCCTCGCTCAGGGAATAAAGTGTAACTCTCTGGTCCCTGTTAAGTTTCTCAAACCGTTCATTCTTTCTCATTGCAAGAGCAGCAGCTCCGCACAACAGACCAGCACCTATCAGGTATAGATGCGTATTATCCTGGTAAGGCACAGGAACTGACGCTTTTTTCACAGGTAGACTTGTTTTCTTGACAACTGCATCAACCTTTTCAGCAGCGATGATTTTTTTGTATTTAGCTATAATCGCAGGATAATTATATGGTTTAATAGACTTCAACTCGATAGGCTTGACATACTTCTTTATCTTGTCTGCAATCACAACCCTGTCAGTATCATAAGTGCCTACTACATACTTGCCTGTTACAAACTCCCCATTACTTAACTCTATGCTGTCAGAAATATCCTGCCATGTTAAGTTTGAGTCAGCAACCCTCTTTAACTTTCTAGCAAGCCTGTACCTTGTATAGCCTTTCTCAACATCAGCATAAACCTTGCCTTTCTTTACCTTAAGCCCTTCAAGCCAGTCGCCAGGTTTCTTGAGACAAAACCCCTCCAAGGTCCTGCCGCAGTACCTGAACACGTAAGGCCTGAACGTAAATCCATATCCTGCTCCTGAAGAAGGTATCTTCTTTCCTTTTTCATCTATAAGGTCGCATGGCAGAACATTTTTTCCTGAAAAAGTAGCTCCTACTTCGTATATGCCCTGCCTAAGATAACCATTGTCTGATAATGGAACCCTATCAACTAATTCCTTAGGATCTCCAGCAGCGGATGCAGAAAAAGCTGATGCAAAATTCCGAAGAGCTAATGCAAACTTCCATCTCGTATCACCCTTCCTTACTTTTGCAAAAATATACTCGTTCTTGACATGCTTTGCTGGATCGTCGTCAAGCACATTATATATTTCATTAGAAAGCGTATCAAGATCAGCAACCCTAAAACCTGGCTTTCTCGGCATGATCTTTGCAAGCTCAGGATTTATCTTTTGTGGTGTAAAATCAACAATCTCCCATCTTAGTGCCCTCTTGAACTCAAGCCATGAATGAGGAATCCCGTGCAGATTACCAACAACAAACCTCATATTCCTGATACCCATCCAATACGCCTGTATTGCAGCTAAACTGTTTACCTCAGCGCTGCTACCTTTCTTCAAGCTTCCAACAGCTGAAAGGACTGAAGGAAATTTGCGATTCACAACAGCATCATTATATGTAACAGCGTCCAATTCATAGTTACTGAATTGTTTTGCCAAGAAATCAAGCTTATCTTCTAGTGATTCAGCATCTGGTACAGGAAATGCAGGACTGTGCTTCAGGACATCTGGCTCTATCTTCATGCTTTCAGGAGCAGGGTCAATCACAGAACTATATAACCAAAATGGCTGCCGACCACCCCAACACAAGCTACCGCTTCGGGCAATTGCAAGATAGCCTGCAGACATACTAGGGTTAAAAGCTCCAGCCATCCTGGCAAGCTCGACCCTATCTATTACCCCAAGAGGATAACGGCTGTAACGACTCTCTTTTTGTTTAACTGGAGCTCTCACTGTTGTTCTCTCTTTCTTGACCTGTGGCTTGACAGGGTCAGCTACAGTAGAGACAATTGAAGGTACACTATTACCAAAATAATTCCCAGCTAACCAAAGAGTTGCAAGCGCAGCTGCTGACCTCAACCCAATCTTCTTTTGCTCTTTTAACATACGGACTCCGCATCCTAGAACACCGAAATCCTTGATTCCGTTGTACAAGACAAACGGCAGTGCAACTGGGGCAAGAAGCAAAG
>JAHWHD010000100.1 GCA_019323525.1 Candidatus Woesearchaeota archaeon | reverse complement strand
CTCGTTACGCCATTCATGCAGGCCGTCATTCAAACGGCAAGGCATTTCGCTACCTTAAGAGAGTTATAGTTACCCCCGCCGTTTACCAGCTCTTAGCTCAGTTGAATCCGAGTTTCAAGTACTGGCACTGGGCAGACGTCACCGTCTGTACACACCTTTACAGGCTAGCAGACAGTTAAGTTTTTGTTAAACAGTCGGGCCGCCTTTGTCACTGCGCCCTGCAATCGCATCCATAAGGACACAAAAGCAGGGACCCCTTATACCGAAGGTACGGGGCTAATTTGCCGAATTCCCTTAATCAGATTAATCCATCACGCTTTAGGTTTCTCGCCTAGGGGCACCTGTGCTGGTTCTGGGTATGGATGATTAGGATTTGTCATTGTTCCTTTTTCATGGGCTCCAGAGATTAGCCACATACCTTATACAAGATATTATTCCCAGATTTAATCCAGTTCTCATCATTACAATACTCCCTGGACTTGTTCTGGTTAACATGAACGACGGTTCATGGTGACTTGCTCAGAAGCGTCAGAAACAAAGCTTGTGTTGCCACACATACCTAATCAGTAAAGGAATATTAACCTTTCTCCCTTTCCTGAAATTCGAGTTACGAACTCAGTTAGGACCAACTTACCCTTGACTGATTTTCATTGTCAAGGAACCCTTGCCCTTTCAGCGGTACTGATTCTCACAGTACTCAGTTCCTACTACCACCAGGATCCTCATTTCTACCAGGTCCACATCCTTTCACAAGAATGCTTCTGCCCTAGCAGAACGCCTACCTACCACTAACTTTTAAGTTGTCTGCAGTATCGGTTATCAGCTTAGCCCCGTCCATTTTCAAGGCCTATAACCTCGACAAGTAAGCTGTTACGCACTTATTATAGGGTGGCTGCTTCTAAGCCAACCTCCTCGCTGTCTATGGCTATAGACACTTTTCACCCTTTAACACTTAGCTGATAATTTGGGACCTTAACTGCAGTCTGGGTTGTTCCCCTTTCGAGACTCACCCTTACGACGAGCCTCCGTCTCCCAAGGTCTATGATGCCCAAATATTCGGAGTTGGACAAGGAACCGAGAGATTTCTCCCCCTAAATCCCCAATCCGTATCTCTACCTTCATGAGCTATCTCGCTTGAGACTTGACTACGGCCAACTTTGATAGGAACCAGCTATCGCCGAACTCGATTGGCTTTTCACCCCTAACCCCAAGTTAGAAGAACACTTGTCCGTAGCACCTCTTCAGGCCTCCACAAGGTTTTACCCCTGCTTCACCTTACTCAGGGTTAGATCGTTCGGCTTCGGGTCGTATCCAAGTGACTAATGGCACGTTAGTACCACGCCCCTCGTAAACTGCGGGCATATCGGTTTCCCTTTGAGTACCTCTTTACAAGTTACTCTTGCCACTTAAATACACTCCCTGGCACGTTATTCGAAACGAACGGCACAACTCCGAAGAGCTGTACCCCGCTATATCTGTCAGGTTTCAGAGTCTTTTCGCTCCCTATCGAGGGTTCTTTTCAACTTTCCATCACTGTACTTGTTCGCTATCGGACTTTAAACGTATTTAAAGTTGGAAGTTGATGCCTCCCATATTCCTGCTCAATATCCAATGAACAGTACTCTTGATACTACCACACCTTTCAAGCTTCCCTTACGTGACTATCACACTCTACGGTATCTCTTTCCAGAGAATTTCAGGTCGCCTGAGTCAGGCTAAAAGGTAGTCGCACCACATCTCCTTGCCATTTCTGGCAGGATTCAGTTCGCTTTATGCCACTTTCGGTCGCTCTTACTCACGGCATCTCGATTGATTTCTTTTCCTGCAGGTACTAAGACGTTTCAGTTCCCTGCGTTACCGATCCTTACGGACCTCCTCCGAAGAGGAAGGATTTCCCATTCGGGCACCTTTGGTTCAAAGACTACATGCGTCTCGCCAAAGAATAATGTCGCTTGTCACACCCTTCATCGGCGTTAAAGCCAAGTCATCCACCTAACAGATTATCTAAGGAATTCCAAACTATGCACGGCTTCATTAACATCAACCTCAAACCATGAAAATTCATTCGATGGTTTGTTATGAAATTATCCATTCGGATAAATGGACCCACGCGAAAACAAGTTTCGCTAAGTCCTTTTTTGCTGTCGCAAAAAATGGACCCGTCGGGACTTTCATCCACTAACAGATCATTTAATTAGTGATTTTTGAACCCGAGGCCCCCGCTTCACTTTGGCACGAAATGAAAAAATCACTTCTTTGCCTTGCAAGAGCGATGCTCTACCAGGCTGAGCTACGGGCCCAAGTAAAAAAGATGTAAGTTTGAAGGAGGCGATTAAAAAAATAAAAGGAGGTGATCCATCCGCAGGTTCCCCTACGGATACCTTGTGACGACTTAGCCCTCCTCACAAAGCTTAGATTCGAATTAGCCAGAAGCTGATTCTCATCTAAACCCTGCTCGGGTGGCTTGACGGGCGGTGTGTGCAAGGCACAGGGACATATTCACTGGACGCTGATGACGTCCAATTACTAGGGATTCCAGCGTCATGAGGATGAGTTTCAATCCTCAATCCGAACTAAGGTAAGGTTTCGAGGCTTAACTTCTCCTCTCGGAGTCGTATCCCATTGTCCTTACCATTGTTGCGCGCGTGTAGCCCAGAGGATTCGGAGCATACTGACCTGCCGTTGCCTGCACCTTCCTCCACGTTTCCATGGCAGTCTTTACAATGTGCGCACCTTCTAAAGAAAATGCTAGCAATTGTAAACACAGGTCTCGCTCGTTGCCAGACTTAACTGGACACCTTGCGGCACGAGCTGACGGCGGCCATGCACTACCTCTCGGCTCGTCAAGTAAGGCCTTCAGCCTGACTTTCATCCTGCCGTCGCCCCTGGTGAGATTCTCTGTGTTGAATTAGATTAAACCGCACGCCGCACCCCTTGTGGTGTGCCCCCGCCAATTCCTTTAAGTTTCAGTCTTGCGACCATACTTCCCAGGCGGCGAGCTTAACACCTTCGCTTCGACACCGCGTATCTTCAGAGATACGCGACACCTAGCTCGCAGCGTTTACAGCCAGGACTACTCGGGTAGTTAGCAAGGTAATTATCATATAGCAACTTATGTCATGCACTCGCAATAGATTTAATGGAACAATTTACGAGTTCATTCTAGAAGTCAGACATAATTCCTTGTATCTAATCCGGATTGCTCCCCTGGCTTTCGTCCCTCACTGTCGAATCCGTTCTGGTTAGACGCCTTCGCCACTGGCGGTCCTTCAGGGATTATAGCATTTTACCGCTCCCCCTGAAATACCTCTAACCCCTCTCCGGTTCCAAGTTCGATAGTGTCTTTTGCACGCTGTTGAGTTAAGCCCAACAATTTCACAAAAGATTTATCAAACCAGCTACGGACGCTTTAGGCCCAATAAAACTGGTTGCCACTTGTGGCGCAGGTGTTACCGCGGCGGCTGGCACCCGTCTTACCCACCACTTATTCGCCAAGATTTTTACTCTTGGCAAAAGCCCATACAAAGTATGAGCACTTGGGGTCCCCCTATCACACTTGCGTGCATTGTAGAGGTTTCGCGCCTGCTGCACCCCGTAGGGCTAGGACCAGTGTCTCAGTGTCCTTCTCGGGGCTACCTCTCTCAAGGCCCCTATTGATCGTCGGCTTGGTGGGCCTTTACCCCACCAACAACCTAATCAACCGCCAACTCATCCTTAGGCATTACTTTTTAAGAAAACCATTTTCCAATTAGTTTTCCATATCCAGGTTTAGCCTCAGTTTCCCAAGGTTATCCTAGACCTAAGGGCAGATTATTGACGTGTTACTGAGCAGTCTGCCTCTATTACTAGAAGACTTGCATGGCTTAGTCGAACCCCAATAGCAGCAACCTCCCGCAGGATCAACGGGAATTGCTTCATTTTATTGGTCGCATTTTGTCATTAGGAATTTTTAGGTTCAAACTTACAATCGTGCTTAAACTAAGTTCAAGCATTCATTTTACCGCCTATATGTACTTTAGAACAGACGTATCTAAAATATAGGTCAATGGTGGCGATAAGTGTTGATTTGGAGAAAGAGGTCATATATAAATGTATCGGTAATATTGACATAAATACTAGAAATCTATTTCTTAGCTCTCTTTCTCTTCTCTTTCTTCATTCTCTTACGCTGCCACTTCCAGCGCATCTGTCCTTTCTTCTTCCAACGTCTTGAGCTTCTTTTCATGTTTTGATTGAATTTGTTAGGTTATATAAAAATGTATGCTCCGGCCGGGACTTCCGTTGCCATTAATCAGCATTTCGAACCCGGGTCCCAGCCTCGAAAGGGCTGGATGATTGGCCGGACTACACCACCGGAGCATATAATTCAAGTTTTCTGCTGGTATTTAAAAAAGTTTCTAAAGAAAATGGGCCCGCGGGGACTTTCATGTTAGAGTTCCAACAATTTGAACCCCGGACCACCGGCTTTCCTAGAAAGCCTAAGTCCATTGATTGGAACGAAGCCATATAAGACCGGCGCTCCATTACCCAAAGTAATTCTCCAGGCTAAGCTACGGGCCCACTTTATCCCACAACAATTCCCTTTGTTTTTAAATTTTTCTACATAAAAAAGTTAATAAAGAAAGAAATTACTTGTTAAGGCATGAGATCAGTCCTTGACAGCCAGAACCTCATTGGCGCAGTTGGCGAGGCGATTGCGTGCAGGCACCTAAAATACGCATATAGGACAAGATCTAACTCTTCTCTTAACTTTAGGAGATTAGACAAGCTACCCGACGATATTTTGAAATTCCTCCGGAAAAACTGGTTCCATTTTGATGTGATTTCTTTAGCAGACCCTATTAGGTTATATGAAGTAAAAACAAGGAAAAAGTTTAATTTCCGGCTTGGTCCGCTTTACAGTCGTGAAAAGATAACTAAAGAATCCTATGACGCGTACATGCAAGCTAAGGAGTTAGGCATTGATTCTAAGGTCGTTATAGTGCGACTTCTTAAGGATTGGCAGTATACTGTAGAGATAAAAGAGTTTGAAGAGCTAAGATGGTGGATTGACAAAAGAAAAAAGCTATATTCTGGTCGCCGATATTAACGAATGCGGCGACCGAGAATCGAACTCGGACCAAGCCCGTGGCAGGGGCCTATTGTACCATTCAACCATCGCCGCAAAAAAGAATGGGTCCGCCCGGACTTTCTTAGCCACGGTTCTCACCGCAAAGCCATTCGAACCGGGGATCAACGCCTTTCTAAGTTTTCACTTGTAAGGGCGCTGTCATATGCAGCCTAAGTAACCACTAGACCACGGACCCAATGATTGCTAAGATTTTGCTTTTGCTATTTAAATCTTACTATGAATTTTGCAGCTTGTCTAGCTTTTTCGCGTCGAGGGTTTTAAAACAGTTCTTGCAGATTTGTTTGTTATGTATTGACGTTATGTTTGTGGGATTTACAAAAAGATTGCAAAGAGGACACCTGATTCTGTCAGTTTTTATGTTAGAATCTTTAAAGAAGTCTTTCGTTGTTGTGGTTTTTTCGGTGAAACTTTGAAGAGTGTTAAGGTTTTTTTCTGTCTCGGGGTGTTTTATGACGAAGCCGGATTCTTGGGATTCTATCTCTTTCATCTGAGCAATGTAGTCTCTGACTGTTGCTTCTGATACCTGGAAGTACTCTGCAAGTTTCTTTATCGAGAATCCTTTATCTATGAGTTGTTTTGTTAGCGATATTCTCTTTTGTTTTTCTTTTTTCTGGAAATGGTCCATGGGAAATGAATAAATTAAGGGTTTTAATTATTTTTTGTTTTTAGATAAGATTTATATATTATACTCTATATTTCAAAATCATGCAAGACGAAATCTTTAACATGCTGATGAAAGAGGACGATATTACATGGCAGGGGATTCTTACTGAACTTGTTAAGAGCGAGAAGATGGATCCCTGGGACATTGACGTCTCTGTACTTACCAAGAAGTATATCGACATGTTAAGGAAGTTGAAGGAGCTTGACCTTAAAGTTTCTGGGAAAGTTATACTTTGTGCAGCGATACTTCTTAAGATGAAAAGCACAAAACTGATGGGCGCTGACCTTCAACGTTTGGACGAGTTGTTTGCAGGAAGCGAGGAAGACGAATTTGACCTGGACGATGATTATGACCCTTATGAATACGCGCGAAGGATTGTTGAGGGCGGAGATATCAGGTTGATTCCTAGGACGCCTCAGCCGCGCAAACGCAAGGTTTCTATCTACGATTTGATGGAAGCTTTGCAGAAAGCTATGGAAGTAAAACGCAGACGTGTAATGCGTAATGCGCCAGAGGAACTTGAGATACGCATCCCTGAGAAAAAGCTAGATATTTCACAGGTTATCAGGGAAGTGATGGGACGGATCAAGCTCTGGTTTTTCAAGAATAAACAGAAGTTAAAGTTTTCCCAGCTTGTACCAGGAGAGACTAAAGAGGACAAGATATATACTTTTATCCCTTTATTGCATCTGACGACTCAGCGCAAGATTGACATATCTCAACAAGAACATTTTGGAGAGATTGAGATTGAATTACTTAAGAAGAAGGTTGATGAGAAGATTGAGGAAGAACTTAAACCAGAAACCCCTGCTTCAGAGTAAGCTTTTTAAATACCTGTCTTCTCTATTGACTTATGGCACATATACTACAGACATCAGTCCATGGAAATCCCAATGTGGGGCTTTACGCGTTCTGCAATGATAAGTTTTGCCTGCTAGGGAAAGAGGTTAGCGATAGTGATGCTAAAGAGATTGAGAAAGTGTTAAAGGTTCCTGTACACAGGATAACAATAGCAGGGACTTCGTTGATAGGAGTGTTTGTTGCAGGCAATAATAAGATTGTGTTGCTGCCTGAGATTGTTTTTGAGAGAGAACTGTTGAAGTTGGATGAGTTGGGGATTAAGTATCAGATTATCAATACTAAGCTGACCGCGCTTGGGAATAACATACTTTGCAATGATACAGGCGCGCTTGTCAATCCAGAGTTTAGCGCTGACACTAAAAAGATAATCAGGCAGGCGCTTGATGTTTCACTGAAACCCGGGATGATTGCGGATGTAGAAACAGTTGGAAGTGTTGCTGTGATACGTGATGGGAGATGTTTATTGCACAGGGATGCAAGCATAAATGATTTCACATACATAGAAAGTTTATTAAATGTCAAGTGTTATACTGGGACTGTTAATCTCGGCAACCCTTATGTAAAGGCGGGGTTGTTCTGTAACACGAACGGGTTTGTGATAGGTAAGATGTCAGGAGGGCCTGAGGTCAGCAATGTTGATGAAAGTCTTGGGTTTATAGGTGAATCATGATGGAACTAACAAAAAAAGAAAAGGAACTTATAGTGCACCTGTTAAAGAAAGAACTTGAACAGGTTGACACTGGTGATGAAGGTGTAAGGTATGATTCTGATGTGGCTTACACAGCAATTGAAGAAAATTACGAGATGGTCTTGAAGAATTTGATCAAAAAGATAAAATAAAAGAAGTAAAAAAGGTAATATGACAGAAGACAATACAGCAGAATTACAGCAGAAGTATATGCAGCTGCAGCTTTTCCAGCAGCAGATTGAACAGGTGCAGAAACAGATGCAGATGCTTGATAAACAGTTCCAGGAACTGCATATTGTTAAGCAAGGTCTTGACGATCTGAAGAACACCAAAAACGGTACAGAGATTCTTGTACCAATAAGTTCAGGTATATTTGTCACTGCTGATCTTAAAGACAATAAGAAGGTGACTGTTAATGTGGGAAGCGATGTTGCAGCTGAAAAGACAGTTGATCAGGCGCAAGAGTTGATAGTCAAACAAATTGATGAAGTTGCTAAGATAAAAGAGCAGCTCACTGCTGACCTTAGCAAGATGAGGTTACAGGCTGGAGTGTTACAGCAAGAACTGCAAAAGATGGTTGAAAATGTTTAAATTCCTTAAAAGTAAACTAAAAAAGAGCGTTGATAAACTTTCTGAAGATATAGAAAGGGAAGGTAAAGAAGAGGAAGTTAGTGAGGAAAAGGTTGTTGAGGAAGAGAAAAAGAAAGGGTTTTTTTCTAAACTTTTCAAGAAAAAAGAAAAAGTAGAAGAGAAGGTTCCTGAGGAGTACGAGCCAGAGGAGCTTTTTGATGAAGAAAAGGTGGATGAGGATATTGAAGAGGAGTATAGAGAGGTTGTTGAAGAGGCTCCTGAGCAAGAGGTTACAGCTGAGAAAGTTCTTGAGAAGGTTAAAGAGGTCAAAGAAGAGGTAGAAAAGCCTACTGCTTCTGAGCTAGTTGCTGAAGCTGAGAAAGTGGCTAAAGTTTCTGAGCTGAAACAAGAGGTCAGCGACTTAAAGAAAGAGGTTGAGGAAGCTGTTGTTGAGCATGACACTGAGAAGGTCGAAAAGCTTAAAGAGGAAGTTGACGAGGTTGTTGAGGAAACTGAAGAGGTTCTTGGCGAGATAAAGAAACAGGAAGAGCTCAAGAAACTAGAGAAAAAGGTTGAAACTGCAAAGGAACGTATCAAGCATGTTGAAGATCTTGAACCTGAAGAAGAAGGAAGCGGGTTCTTTGGAAAGCTAAGGCAAAAGATAGTCACTAAACGTATCAACGAGAAACAGTTTGACGAACTGTTCTGGGACATGGAGCTAGTTTTGTTGGAGAATAATGTTGCTGTAGAGGTTATCGAGAAGATTAAAAATGATTTGAAAGAGTATCTTGTTGACAGGCCGATACGCAGGGGAAAGGTTGCAGATACTATAATGTCAGGGTTAAGGCATAGTGTTGAGGAGTTGTTTGTTGAGAATATTGACGTGGTGAAAAAGGTCAAATCAAAGAAACCATATGTAATATGTTTTGTAGGTATAAACGGTTCTGGAAAGACAACTACAATAGCTAAGATGTGCCAGATGTTCAAGGATAACAATCTTAAGTGTGTGATGGCTGCTGCTGACACATTTAGAGCTGCTGCGATACAGCAGTTAGAGGAACATGCTAAGAAGTTAAACGTGAAATTGATAAAGCATGATTATGGAAGTGACGCTGCTGCTGTTGCGTTTGACGCTGTGAAGTACGCTGAAGCGCACCATATTGACGTAGTCTTGATCGATACTGCTGGAAGGATGCACAGTAACGCTAACCTTGTTGATGAGATGAAGAAAATTATCAGAGTTGCTAAACCTGACATGAAAATCTTTGTAGGAGAGTCTATAACAGGTAACGACTGTGTTGAACAGGCCAGTAAATTTGATTCTGCTATAGGTATAGACGGGATTGTGTTAAGTAAAGCTGATGTTGATGATAAAGGAGGAGCTGCTGTTTCTGTCAGTTATGTTACTAAAAAGCCAATACTGTTTATAGGTACAGGCCAGACGTATAAAGACTTGGAGATTTTTGATTCTGGGAAGGTTATTGAGAGTTTGGAATTGTAAAAAAAACAACAACATTTAAATACTAATCATCTTTAAATCACTGTTAATTATTATCAAAAGAGGGGGTGTGTATATGGCAGATGATAGCAAGATTTGGGCTTTCTTAGGAGTGTTCTTGACAATTATCGGTTTTATAATTGTTATGCTGGCTAAGAAAGATGACAAGTATGCTATGTATTATGCAAAGCAAGGACTGATGCTGTTCATCGTAGGCGTTGTTATAGCTATAGTTGGCTGGATTCTATTGTTCATACCAATAATAGGGTTAGTTATACAGTGGCTGCTGAACATTGTGATGCTAGTGCTCTGGATATTGGGCTGGGTCTATGCTTTGCAAGGAGAGATGAAACCAGTGCCTGTGATTGGCAAGTATGCTGAGGACTGGTTCAAGAACTTGTGAGAAAATGGCAATAACAACTCTAAGCTTACTGTATCTTGTGATTGGCATTGTAGTTAGTTCTATAGTGCTATGGCTTATTGCAGCTTATGGGTTTAAGAATAAGAACAAACAGTTCATGACTGCTTTTTTGATTGCAGCGATAACTGGTGCGATATCGTATGTGCTTGGGCTATTCACATACGCGTATATGTACTATGTTAATCTTGCAGCGACTGTTATAGTAGGCATCTATCTTGTAAAGAACTGGTACAAACTAAAATGGTCAAAGACTTTTCTTGTATGGCTGATTTGGTTTGTAGTCATGGCTTTGGTAAGTTATGTTCTTAACCTGATAACTCCAGTGAGTTTTGCAACAGGATTGGTGGGATGAAAAGAGTAATTTTTTTTTGTTTTTTTATTTTTATTCTAGTCTTAGTTATAGGGTGCAGTAAAGATTCTGATGTTTCTGTTGGTTCTGCGGTTGATGTTGTTGAGGTGAGGACAGGTAACTGGTGCGAGCCAGGAAGTCAATGGACAGGTTTTGATTTTGAAAAACAAGGTCTAGAACAAGGAGATATGTTAATCAAGGGACTTGAAGATGAGTACTGCCATGTAAGGTACAGGTCTAGAGTTGACAGCGTAGACTTCTATTTTAAGAAAGACGGTTCTGGTTATTATCTAGTAGGAGATTTCAAGGGCACGATTTAGGAAGATTTATAAGTTCTGAGTATGATTCTAAACATAGAGGTGGTCAATATGGAAGAATATCCTGATACTAAAGAAGATGCTGAGGATTATGATGAAGATGACGATTACAGTGCAGAGGATGCTGCGTATGATGCACATAACATGGTAGATGCTCTTATCCAGGTACTGCAAAGGAAAGGTATAGTGACTGAAGACGAAGTTGATGCTGAGGTTGACAGGCTTTTAGAGGAAGCTGATAAGGAAGAAGAGCAGGAAACCCAATAATTATTTTTTTAGATTTTAATAAAACTTTATTTCTCCCTTATAATAAATTCCTTTCTTTAGCTCTACTGGACGCCAATTATCTAATACGAGTTCTGCTTTAAGCCAGTCTGCTAGTTCCTGGGGATTACCGATTGTTGCAGAAAGTCCTATTAGCTGCGCATTTGGAAGTAGTTGTTTCAGTATGGTTAGCAAGATCTCTAAAGTAGGTCCTCTGCCTGGGTCGTTAAGAAGATGGATCTCGTCGATTATGATAGTAGCCACATCTTTCAGCCATGGAGTGTGGTGGCGTATCAATGAGTCTAGTTTTTCTGATGTAGTTATTATGATATCGTACTTTGAAAGGTATGTATCTACCTTGTCCATGTCGCCGATTGATAATGCGATGTTTGCATGGCCCCTGTACTTCTGGATAAAGTCTCTATACTTTTCAGCTGCTAAAGCTTTCAAAGGTACAATGTAAATCGCTTTACCTATTCTATTTATGATAGATGACATTATAGCAAGTTCTGCGATTAAAGTCTTGCCAGATGCTGTAGGTGTGCATACAAGAAGGTTTTTTCGTTCTAGAAGACCTGCATTTATTGCTTTTTCCTGGCAAGGTCTTAGGTCTGTTATGTCCTTGGACAGGATTGTGTAGAGTTCATCCGGAATTTTAGATTTAAGTGATTCAAGTTTCATGAGTATAGAAAGATTATTGGTTGTTTAAATATGTAATGT
>JAHWHD010000003.1 GCA_019323525.1 Candidatus Woesearchaeota archaeon | reverse complement strand
CAGAGCTAACGTTGTTCTTAGGCTCCCTGATTTCGATATTGGCGATATCTTAAGCATCAACAACAAGTATGTCCTTGTCAAGGAGATAAAAGCCTCAACAATCTCAGGCAAAGACCTTTTAACAGGAGGGCCAACATCTGCAGATTACAAGAAGTTAAAGTACGAGATAGCATGCAGAAAAGAGGATATACAAAAGACAACAGTCTCAAGGAAATACCCGCACATAGAGATAATACATCCAGAAACCTATCAATCTGTTACTGTAAAGAACAAGAGAGACGTACAGCCAGGTGAAAAGGTAAAGGTCGCTTTAATTAAGGGTTTTGTTTATTTGGTCTAGAACACAAAAACATATAAACCCCCTTTTTCTTGCTTATCCTATGAAAAAACTCCTGTTATTTTCATTAATGCTCATACTTTTTTCATCCCTTGTTTTTGGGATGCAGGGCGATATAAAACTTCTTGCAGTTACTGAGAAAGGCACTGGAAGTGTTGCAAACCTTCATCTTGAGATAACAGAAGGCTCTGGCCGCGTCTTTATTGAGACAAGACCTTTATCAAAGCTGGACACAGTGATATCTACAAGGTTTGCTAATACTATAGCGTGCAACTTCCTTGAAAAAGACTGTTCAAATTACGATTTCTTCTACACTATAACTGCAGACTCAGCAATTGTTGGAGGCCCTAGCGCAGGCTCTGCAATTGCAGTCTTAACTGCAGCTGTCCTGGATAACCAAAAAGTTCCTGACGACATTGCAATTACTGGAACTATCAACTCTGGCGGTTTTATCGGCTCAGTCGGAGCTGTTAAGGAAAAGACTGAGGTCGCATCTGAACATGGCATAAAGACTATCCTTATCCCTCTCGGAGACTCGTTAGATAGGGTGAACAACACAACCATTGACCTTGTAGAGTTCGGTAAAGAACTCAAGATAGATGTCAAAGAAGTGCCTGACCTGAACGCAGCAATGTTCGAGGTAACAGGCAAAAGATATTGGCCAGAGTTTGGCGATATTGAAGTTCCAGAGGTTTACATTGAGACAATGCAGGCTCTCAGCAAACTTCTCTGCAACAAAGCAGAATCATTGCAAAAGGAAATCCTTTCCCATGAAACAAAAGAAGCTTTCCTAAACTTCACAGATGAAGAAGCCATAAACCTTACAACAAAAGCAAAGCAGGCATTCGAAAGGGGTTCATATTACTCAGCAGCAAGCTACTGCTACGGCGCTAATGTTGCTTACAGGGAGATACTTCTCAGGCTTGAAGATAAAGAACCAGAACTTGCAGAGCTTGAACAAGAACTCGACAAGTTCGAGGAAAAGATTGACAATAAGCATATCGAGACAATAACAGACCTTGAAACTTATATGGTTGTCAAGGAACGTATTGCTGAGTCAAGAGAATTTCTGAACCGTACAGCTCTGCGTCTTGAAGACAACGACACTGAATATTATAATGATTACGCAATAGCTATCGAACGCCTCTACAGTGCACGAACCTGGTCAGAGTTTTTTGGCAAACCCGGGAAACGTTTTATTTTTAACAGGGAATCGTTACGTGAATCATGCACAAACAAGATTTCAGAAGCAGAGGAACGTTTCCATTATGTTAACACAATAATCCCTTTTATCCATACATCTGCAAAAACTGAACTCGACAGGGCACGTTCTGACCTTGATAGGCAAGACTATGTACTCTGCCTTTTCAGGGCCGGAAAAGCAAAATCAGAGACCGACGCTTTCATCAATGCTCTTGGTGTTGAAGAAGACCATCTAAACGCCCTACTTGAAAATAAACTGCACATTGCAAAGCAGAACATAGCTAAACAGATCTCAAAAGGCATATTTCCTATAGTGGGATATAGCTATTACCAATACTCAAACGACCTTGTTGAGTCTAACCAGTATATGTCCCTCCTGTTTTCAGAGTATGCATTAGAGATGAGCAATATAGATATATATTTTAAAGAGGTTGATGCAAAGACCACGCCTTTGTTTAACCCGCCATCATTCAATCTGTCACCTAACACAAGACTCATTCTCATGCTTGTAGCAGGCCTTTGCATCGGCTTTGCGATCGGAATTCTTTATATACGCCATGTTAGAAGATCCCGCAGACGAAAGCGAAGGTCTAAATGATTTAACATGATTATAAAACCCCGTAGAAGGCCCGAAGACCTTCCTTGGGGAAAAAAGAGGTGATAGATTAACTTATCACATATAGTAAGTGTAAATTCTAATATTTAAGTATTTCTACTCTCTAGTGGTATATTCTTAGAAACATTTAAAAACCTTTTTTTGTCGTCACTGGTGGTAAAACTTTATAAATAAATTCGCTTATATTGTGACTATGAGATGTGTTTCCTGCAAAAAAACCCCAGAACTTGTTTATGATAATAGGAATTACTGTAAAAGCTGCTACTGCAAGCTTCTAGAGAGAAGAATAAGCAAGTATCTGCGCATTAATAACCTCATAGAAAAGGACGATGTCCTATACATAAAGGATCCTTTGCTTGAGCATCTCATTAAAACAGTTGTAAAGGGGCTTCCGCTTAAGATCGTTAAGAAAAAGACTAAGAACTCTAGACCTGTAGTTCTCTGGACACTTGACGATGAGGTCTCTTATTTTGTTGAAAGCTTTTTCTCAAAGAGTTTCAAGCTAAAGACGACAAAAGACATAAAGCCGCTACGTCCTCTGACTGATAATGACATAGCACTATACGCAAAGTTCAAGAAACTTAAATTCAAGCCAAACAAAAAGCCGCATTCATACAAATATCTGAAAGACCTAGAAAAAAAATACCCTGAATTATTCTTTAGCATATCGCGCTCTATAAAAGAGCTGGAGAAGGTGTTTAGATGAAGGTTTTTGTTATTTTTGTAATAATATTATTAATAACAATAATCGCATGCACGCCTCAAAAAACAGGATACACTATAATTCCTGAAGAGCCTGTTAAGATTGAAGAAACTAATCTTAAGCCAGAGGTTTATTTCTGTCCAAGAGATAACTGCAGTGCGCAGCTTATGAACACTCTTAACAAAGCCAATGATTACGCATACTGTGCACTATTCGACCTTGACATACCAGAACTAATTGATTTCTTTGTTGACTTAGATAAGAGAATTAATCTTAGACTTGTTATCGACAAAGACAACGAATTAGAATCAGATTATTCTTTCATCAGATACGACACCAACAACCAGTTAACGCACAATAAGTTCTGCGTGATAGACGACAGCATTGTAACAACAGGATCTTTTAATCCAACGATTAACGGAGACACTAAGAACAACAATAACCTAATTCTTTTGTACTCACAATACTTGGCAAAAAACTATAAGGATGAATTTGACGAGCTATGGGCTGGAACATTTGGCAAAGGCTCTCCTGTTCCATACCCCGAGATCTATCTCAATGGAAACTTAATCGAGAACTACTTCTGCCCTGACGATGACTGCGAAGAGCATGTCATTGAGTTACTTAACGATGCACAAGATTCCATCTATTTCATGACATTCAGCTTTACATCAGACCCTATAGGCAACCTTATCATCGAAAAAGATGATGAAGTCGAAGTCTTGGGTGTTTTTGAAAAAACCCAGAACAATAAATATAACGAGTACCATAAGATGATTGAAAACAATATGAATGTTACTTGGGATTATAAGAACGATAAAGGAAAACTCCATCATAAAGTATTTATCATTGACAAAAACATCGTTATCACAGGCTCTTATAACCCTACTGCGTCTGGCAACAACAGAAACGATGAAAACCTCTTGATTATCCACGATAAAAACATTGCTTCATTGTATTTAAACGAGTTCTATAATATATTCAGTTGAATAGAAATCTATATAAAGAATATGCTGGTTGATATTTTTATTAAAATTATCGGGTGATACTATGCATAACGATGTTGTAATCTGCGGTTGGGGTGCTGTAACTCCAGCTGGACTTAATCATGACTATATAGAAGCTCTCAGAACAGGAAGGAACTGTCTCTCAGAGATCCCTGAAGAAGTTCTTGCAAAAATGCCTGATAAATTGAGGGTAAAAACATGGGGTCGCGTTCCAAATGATCTTGGAGCACTTGTCAGAGAACTGGGCGTAAAGACAATCAAATACAAAAAATACGATCCAGATAGGAAAAAGATAATATCAAATGAAAGATCTATAGCGCAAATATTGAAACACCTTGAGCGATACCATGCACTTGCATTTATTCCTACTGTGTTTGCGACTAGGGGCCTAAACCTCGGAACCAATGTGGGTTTATACGCCGGATCAGGTATTGGCGGTGTTGAGAGTTATTGCCAAGGAGTTGTTAGAGTCCATAAACTCCGAGCTCCTTCACCACACTTCATTGCAGACGCTCTAACCAGTATTCATTCTGCAATTAACTGCGAACATGACATAGAAGGACCAACGCATACAAATACAGGCGCGTGCGGAGGAGGTTTGTATACTTTGTACAACGCTTTCAAAGAACTTCGTTCAGGTTATGAAGGCCTAGATTGTATCTTGCTTACTACAGCAGAAGCTCCTCTTACACCTGAAGGTTTATCTGGATTTGCAGTTTCTGGCGCGCTATCAAAACAAGCCAAAGATTTGGCTTCCAGACCCTTTGACAAAGACAGGGATGGTTTTGTTCTTGCTGAAGCAGGAGCTGCGGTCACAATGGCTACACAAGCTTATGCTGAAAAACAAGGCCTGCCTATACTTGCAAAAGTCCTAGCAGGATACTGCACCCAGGACATGAACCCTGAACTTACTGCACCACCCCCTGACGGAAACGGCGTGTACAGATGCATGAAAGGCGCTCTGGATAGGGCAGGACTTAACCCTGAAGATATTGATTTAGTTATCGCCCATGGGACCTCCACTCCTCACGGAGATGAAGCAGAGGTTTTTGCAATCTTGCAGCTGTTCAAAGGCTGTGGTGGATATAGGGGTTCAAATACGCCTCCAATCATATCAACAAAAGGCATTGTAGGTCACACTATTGCAACTTCAGGAATAGTATCAGTCATAGCTGCAAAAGACGCAATGCTTAAAGGATACATTCCTGGTAATAATGTTGTTAACATAGACCCAAGATTCAAGTATGCAGACATTGTAACAGAGAAAAGAGAAAACCAAAACATTAAATATGTACTAATAAATGCATGTGCATTCGGCGGACAGAACGTCAGCATAGTATTAGAGAAACCATGATAACAGTAATCGGAGCAGGACCTTGGGGAACAGCTGTTGCCTCTCTTTTGAAGAGAAATGGCAATGATGTAAAGCTGTGGGCATTCCAGAACATCCTTGATAAGGACATAAAACCTTTAGAAGGAATTACAGTTACAGACGACGTTAAAGAAGCTGTCAATGAATCTGAATATATTTTTGTTGTTTTGAACTCTCAATTTTTTATTTCAACTCTTGATTCCTTAGATTTCAACAATCTAAAAGATAAGAGATTCATAGTTTTGACAAAAGGACTGGTAGAATTCCAAGACATATACCATCTTTCTTTTGAAATATTAATAAAAAAATACAATGTACCAAAAGAAAACATTGCAGTACTTTCAGGGCCAAACATTGCAAAAGAGATCTACAACCAGATGCCTGCAGCAACTGTTGTAGCCTCTGAAAATCCACAGTTGCTTAGCGATGTAAAGGAATTATTATCAAACAATAACTTCGCTGTAGAAACATCAAATGACATGGCTGGAGTGCAATGGTGCGGTATCCTGAAAAACCCTGTTGCAGTTGGTTTTGGAATACTTGAAGGTCTTTATAGTGAGGCATCAAACCCCAAATCCGCTTTCATTGCACAAGCTTTGCAGGAGATGCAAAATATCTTAACAACTTTTGGAGGCAAACCAGGCACTCTTCTTTCAGCAGCAGGCATAGGAGACCTAATAACAACATGTCTTTCAGGAAGAAACAAGCAAGTCGGCATAATGCTTGCCCAGGGTAAAACATTAGAAGAGATATATGACTCCTTCAAACCACAACGTCCAGAAGGACCTGAGCAGGTAAAGATTTTATTCGAAAAAATGAAACTTGATAATCCAATCATCTCAAAATTATACAACATTCTTTTCAAAAGCGCAGACCCCAAAACATTGACGAGGTAACATTTATGGTAACAATAGCAGTTGATGCAATGACAACAGAGAAAGGCCCTGAAATGGCTATATTAGGAGGCCTTAGAGCTGCTAGAAAGAATAAGCACTGTAATATAGTCCTTGTCGGCGACAAATCCATAATTGAGAGTGCCCTTTCTTGGTGCCATGTTCCTAAAAACGTTTCGATCGTACACGCATCTGAAGTGATTGAGATGAAAGATAAATCCTCTTCATGGCGCCATAAAAAAGATTCTTCTCTTAGAAAGTGCATAGACATTATAAAATCCGGTGATGCGGATTGTTTTGTATCAGCAGGCAATTCAGGGGCAAGCAACTATCTTGCATCCCTGCACTTTGGACTTATCGATGGCCTAAGATCCCCGAGAATAAAGTGCAGGATGCCTACAAAATACGATGGCAAATACGTTCATGTCTGTGACGTCGGCGTATTGACAGATTACGATTCAAAGGAATTTGCCCAGAACGCTGTGTTGACTGCGCACTATCTTAAGATCGTTGAAGGTATTGAAAAGCCTAAGTTAGCTCTTGTTGCAGTTGGCGAAGAAGAGGGAAAAGGCGGTTCACTTATCACTTTAGTCTCAGATTGTATGAAAGCTATGCACCAATCAGGCTTGATTGAATTCATAGGCAATGTTGAAGCTTCGCATATTGTTGAGAACTTCAAGAAAGGCGAGCGAACTTTTAAGTGCGGCGACGGTACAACAAAAGAATCATTTGAATCTGAGTTAGATGCAGTCATCTGTGGCGGAGATATTGGAAATGTGTTGATTAAGGCTCCTGCAAAGTATGTCCGGCAGTTTGTTGATGATTTAAAACATCCGCCTTTATATGCTGCTCTTCTGTTATTGCCTGCTGTTCCATATCTGCTTTATTTTAAATTCCTAGGCAAGGGCAGAAAATACGAGCCATCGCTTTATTCAGGAGCTCCGATACTAGGGACTCTGGAAGGCAAAGGCGTTATCACGCACGGCTCAGCAGACGTGCTCGGTATGCAAAAAGCTTGCGAAGTGGGTATTGATTACGCTCTCAGTGCAGACATCGCAGATCCAGTCACTGAAACCCTGCACCAGTTCGACCTTTATCTTGAAAGAAGAAAACAGAAAAGATAGGGTATATAAACCCTATACCTCGCTTCCATAAGCTTTATAAACCCCATATTTCTATGCCCACAATATGGAAATCATAAATGTTGAAGAAGCGCAGATGAAAGCACCGCATCTTATGAAGATGATCGACGAGGGTGTCTTATTCATTCACCCTACCGATACTATCTATGGCATCGGCTGCGACGCTACAAAACCAGAAGCTGTCGATCATGTAAGAAAACTAAAACAAAGAGCTAAAATGCCTCTATCAATCATTGCTCCTTCAAAAAAATGGATATTCGACAATTGCGATGTTCCTGAAGACGGCAAGAAATATGTTAACGATCTTCCAGGCCCTGTCACTCTGATTGTTAAACTAAAGAACAAGAAAGCAGTTGCCAAAAACGTGATCCACGGCCTCGATGCAATCGGTATAAGGATTCCTGACCACTGGATATCAGAGTTTGTTAGTGTTTACGGAAACCCTTTAGTCTCAACCTCAGCAAACGTCACTGGAAAGGAATTCATGACATCAATCGATGACCTTGACGTGGACATCAAGAAGGGCATGAGCTTTTGCCTTTACGAAGGCGAGAAAAAAGGGAGACCCTCAAAAATCATACATCTTGAGGGCGAGACAGTCAAAGTAAGAGAAAGATAGATACATAACCTTTATAAATGACCCGAAAGATTTATTTACTAATTCTCGAGTATAAAACCGTAAAATGCCAGAAAAAGATGTTAATTTAAAGGTTGCAGAAGCAGTACAGGATGATGTAAATAAAGGTATTGTCAGGATCGATATAGACTACATGCGCAAGATGGACATCAAGCCAGGCGACATTGTAGAGATTGAAGGCGAGAGAAAAACTGTTGCTATCGCTGACAGGGCATACCCTGGCGACCTTGGTCTTAACATAATCCGCATGGACGGTATTTGCAGGCGTAATGCAAAAACCGGCATAGGCGAGACTGTCAAAATAAAAAAGACTGATGTTAAAGAGGCTAAAAAGATAACTATAGCTCCTGCTACTAAAGGCGTGATTGTTAGAGGGTCTCCTGAGACATTCAAGCGCGGCCTTCTTGGAAGAGCTATTGTCAAAGGCGATTGGCTAAGCCTTGGCGGAGCACGTACAAGGAAAAGCTCATTATCTGGTTCACCATTTGACGATATGTTTGATTCTTTCCTAGACGAGCTCTCCTCAGGCTTCTCAGGTTTTACAGATATAAAGTTCATTGTAGCTGATACAAACCCGAAACAACCAGTTATTATAACAGACCTAACTGAGATTCTTGTCAATCCTGAAGCAATCGAGCTTAAAGAAGGCGTAGTTCTCGAGGTAACTTATGAAGACATTGGCGGTCTTGACGAAGAGATTAAAAAGATCAGAGAGATGGTAGAACTTCCTCTAAAACACCCAGAACTTTTCGAAAGGCTTGGCATAGAACCTCCTAAAGGTGTCTTGCTCCACGGTCCTCCTGGCACCGGAAAAACGCTTCTTGCAAAGGCAGTAGCTAACGAGACAAATTCGCATTTCATAGTTATTAACGGCCCGGAGATAATGAGCAAGTACTACGGCCAGTCAGAGGAAAATCTTAGAAAGAAGTTTGAAGAGGCTGAAAAAAACGCCCCATCAATCATTTTTATTGACGAGATAGACGCAATAGCTCCTAAACGTGAAGAGATGAAAGGAGAAGTTGAACGAAGGGTTGTAGCACAACTTCTGGCTATAATGGATGGTTTGAAAAGCAGGGGCAAGGTTGTCGTGATTGCAGCAACTAACATACCAAACTCCTTAGACCCCGCGCTAAGACGGCCAGGCAGGTTTGATAGAGAGATTGAGATAGGCGTTCCTGACAAAGTTGGACGTCTTAATATCCTTAAGATTCATACAAGGAACATGCCTCTGGCAAAGAACGTAAACCTGAAAGAACTCGCAGATATAACTTACGGTTTTGTTGGTGCTGACCTTTCTGCTCTTGCAAAAGAAGCAGCAATGATAGTTCTTAGGAGAATTCTTCCTGACCTTAAACTATCCGACGATACTTCAATACCTAAAGAAATCCTTGAAAAGCTCGTAATCACTCAGAAAGATTTCAGGAGCGCTCTTAAGGTTGTACGGCCTTCCGCAATGAGAGAGGTTCTTGTAGAGGTTCCTAATATCAAATGGAGCGACATAGGCGGTCTAGAGGATGTTAAACAGGAACTTAAGGAAGCAGTTGAATGGCCTCTTAAACAGCCAGACGCATTTAAACGCCTCGGCATAAGACCGCCAAGAGGGATACTTCTCTATGGAGCTCCAGGTACTGGTAAAACTCTGTTAGCTAAAGCAGTCGCAAACGAGTCAGACGCTAATTTTATACTTGTGAAAGGCCCTGAGATGTTAAGTAAATGGGTTGGTGAGTCAGAGAAAGCTGTTAGAGAAGTTTTCAAGAAGGCACGCCAAACCAGTCCGACAATCATCTTTTTTGACGAGATAGATTCTATAGCTCCTAGGCGCGGCCTAAGCCACGACTCCCATGTCACTGAACGGGTTGTTAACCAGCTTTTGACAGAGATGGACGGCCTTGAAGAGCTTCACGACGTTGTCGTAATTGCAGCATCTAACAGGCCAGACATCATTGATACAGGCCTGCTAAGGCCTGGAAGGTTTGACAGGATAATACATTCAGGTGTTCCTGACAAGGACACAAGGGAAAAGATTTTCCAGGTCCATACAAAGAACATGCCCCTTAAGGACATTGATATTAAGAAGCTCGCAGACAAGACAGACGGCTATGCCGGAGCTGACATCGAGGCAGTCTGCAGGGAAGCTGCAATCTTAGCACTTCGTGACGATATGAGAGCCAAAGAAGTCAAGCAGAAACATTTTGACAAGGCTATTGACAAGGTAAAAGCTTCAGTCACAAAAGAGATTAAGGAAGCCTACGAATCTTTACAGGACACGTTCAAGAGAGCAAAGGCAAAAGAGATCAAAGAACAGAAGGACAGGAGTTTTATTGGTTAAAAAGCTTGAAATTCTTCCATTTTTTGTCGATTACTTTCTCTGTTATGCATTTCATAAAGCATTCTTTTGCATATTCTTTCTCCTCTTCAACGTCTTTATCATTGACGAATTCTTCATGGAAATCTTCAGATTGACTTTCATAGACGTGCATAATCGACCATACAGACACTTCAAGAAAATGTCCTGGTATGTAAAATTTAATCCTTTTTTCAATGGTTGAATCTTTTCTAATCTTTCCGTATTCTTCTAAAAATATTCTACGTTCGTTTTTTGTGAATTCATGTCCAAAGTCTTCGAAAATCTTAGATACCTCGGCAGCAGGGTCCATAAGCCCAAAACTCTCAAAATCAATTAATTTTAAGTTCCCTTTATGCATAATGACATTTTGCTGACAAACATCTTCATGTCCAAGAGTAATCTTAGGTTTAGGTCCATTAGTATTAATATTCTTAATACTTTCAGTGATCAGGGGCTTAAGCCTTTGATCTTTTTTTACTACATAGTTTGCCATTTTTTCAATATTCTTTATTAGAGCTTGATAAGAATCCCATCCTTTTTGAAGTTTTTCCAGTTTCTTAGTGATTTTTATTGAATGCATTTTCGCAACAAGCCTGGCAAGTTTTCTTATGAATTCATTGTTCCAATAGCCTTTGACCATGTTAAGGGATTTGCCTTCAAGATATTCAACTATAAGATATTCAGCATCAACTATTTTTTTAGACTCATCAAGAACATAAGCCTTTGGCCCTATTCCTAGACCTTCAATAGCTTTAAGCGCATTAAACTCTCTTCTTGCTTTGTTTGGCTCTCGTTTGTTCATGTTAACCCTTACAACAAACTTTTTACCACTGATATTTGCGAGAAAATTAAGATTACTCTCTCCCCTTCCGAGCCTGGTTAATTCCTGTATTTTAACAGTATCTAATCCAAGCTCTTGATGTTTAATGTTCTGTAAAGCACGTTTTATTTTGTCTATCATTCTTATCTTAGATTCATTAATTGTTTAAGTCTTTTTAAATCTTAACCTATAAACCTTTATAAACCTCTCTTCTATTTATTGTATTATGTGCGGCATAGTGGGTTTTTTCAACAACAATGACTCTGTTAACAGTACTGTCAAGGCCCTTAATATACTCAAGAATAGAGGTAGAGACAGTTACGGCATTGCAACTGATACAGACATATTCACAGGAACCTTTGCAGAAATAGAAAAGCGCTCAAAAACAACAAAATCAGAACACGCAATTGGCCACGCGCTTCACGCAGTAGTTAGCAACATCTCCCAACCTTTCACAGAAGAAGGAACATTCTTTGCTGCAAACTGCGAGATCTATAACTGGAAAGAACTTAACGACAGATACAAACTCAAGGCAAGAAATGATGCAGAATTATTATTTTTTTTGTTAGAGAAAGCCCATGATAAAAACAAACTACAAAACATAAAAGACATATTAGGAGAGCTTGACGGTGTTTACGCGTTCTGCTACAGGAAGATTGACAAAGTCTTTTTAGCAAGAGACATAATAGGCATTAAACCGTTATGGTACTCGCATGCTTCGGGTTTTTCATTCGCTTCTGAGAAAAAAGCTCTTGAATCTGCAGACGTGATTGACATTAACGAGCTAAACCCTAGACAAATTCTTGTTTATGATATCCCAACAGATAAAATAAAATTCAGTGAACGCGATTTCTTCAAGATTACTCCTATAAACAAAAAATCAAAAAAACTCATTGAAAAACAACTAATCGGTTTGCTAACTAATGCAGTCTCGAAGAGAATTCCTGACAAAACCTTTGGCATCTTATTCTCAGGAGGCATTGACTCTACTTTATTGGCATTTATCTCAAAAAAACTAGGACTTAGACCAATACTTTACACGGCAGCGCTTTCAGAACCAGGCATGCAGGAAGCTCCTGATCTCAAATACGCTAAAAGAATAGCAAAAGCATTGGACCTTAACCTAAAGATAAAAACAATCCCTGTCAAGGATGTTGAAAAGTACTTGAAAAAGATAATCCCTTTGATAGAAGATACAAAAGTTACAAAGGCAGGTGTAGCCCTTACATTGTTCCTTGCACTAGAGCAGGCTAAAAAAGACAAGATAAAGGTTATTTTCTCAGGCCTTGGCTCTGAAGAGATTTTTGCAGGATACGAACGTCACAAGAAAAGCTATGATATTAATAGAGAATGTATCTCTGGCCTGCTAAAGCTCTATGAAAGAGACACTTACAGGGACGACGTTATTTCAATGTACAACAGCATTGAGCTAAGACTTCCTTTCCTTGATAAAGCATTAGTAGACTATTCATTAAAGATTCCTGGCAAGTATAAGCTCTCTGAAAAAGGAAGTAAGCTTATTTTAAGAGACATTGCCAAGTTAATCGGCTTGGAAAAGGAGTTTGCAGAGAGAAAAAAGGTTGCAGCCCAGTACGGAAGCAGGTTCATAAAAGCAATCCAAAAACTTACTAAAAATAATAAACTAAAGTATATGTCAGAATACCTTAGACGTTTTTATCCTCAAAAGAATCTTAAGCTTGGCGCTTTAATCTCGACAGGCAAAGACTCATTATACGCAGCATACGTGATGCACCAGCAGAACTACGAAATTTCTTGTTTGATCTCTGTCTACTCAAAAAATCCTGCATCATACATGTTCCACACGCCCAACATAGAACTCGTCAAGTTACAGTCAGAAGCAATGAAACTCCCTTTAGTTGCTGTCGAGACAAAAGGCGAGAAGGAGAAAGAACTTCTTGACCTTAGAAAAGCAATGAAACAGGCAAAGCAAAAGTACAAGATTGACGGCATAATAACGGGTGCTTTATACTCAACTTACCAGAGGGACAGGATTGAGAAGCTAGCAGACTCTTTAGGTTTGAAGATTTTTTCTCCATTATGGCACATCAACCAGGAGACAGAGATGCGCGAGCTCGTAAAACAAGGTTTTAAGGTGATAATTGCAGCAATCGCAGCTCTCGGCCTAACAAAAGAGGACCTAGGTAAAGAGATTGATGAACAGTTTATCGATAAGATGATTGAGTTGAATAACAAAATTGGAATAAATATTGCCGGTGAAGGTGGCGAATTCGAATCACTTGTACTAGACTGCCCTTTATTTTATAAAAAGATAAAAATATTAAAATCAAAAATAATGGTTGAAGACGAGAACACTGGCGTTTTTTTAGTTAAAGATGCAAAATTAGTGTCGAAATAATCTCCTTCTAGTAACAACAAAAACACAGAAACTATTATATAGGGTTATTTATTCTGCATAATAATGGCATCGCGTGATGAGATTGTCCGCTTTTTAAATGAACTTCTGGAGATAGATAAGTTTAAGGACAAGATTCTAAACGGTCTTGAGATAGAAGGCAAGGGAGAGGTTAAAAAAATTGTATTTGGAGTGTCTCACTCATTAGAACTTTTTGAGAAAGCAGCCCAAGAAAAGGCTGACATGATAATTCTTCATCATGGCCTGATTTCAGACTTTCAGGAAAAAGCGATTACAGGTCTTATGAAAAAACGCATAAAGACACTCCTTGATAACGACATTAACTTGTTAGCTTACCACCTTCCTCTAGACGCTCATTACGATTCTGGAAACAATGCACAGTTGATGAAACTTTTAGGTCTTGAGTTCAGGGAGATGTTTGATAAGTACGAGGGTATGGATATAGGCGTGATTGGGACATACTCTAAGCCAAAACCAGTTGAAGATGTTGTAAAAATCCTTAACAAGAATCTCAACACAAATTCAAGATTAATTAAATTCAAAGACACGGCAAGCGTTGTTGCGATCGTCTCTGGAGGCGGCGGTTCTTCAGTGCTTGAGGCGATCCAGAAAGGCGCAGACCTGTTCATAACAGGAGATTCGATGGAACACATGTTTGCTCTTGCAAAAGAGGCAAGGATTAGCTTGATATTCGCAGGCCATTACAATTCAGAAAAGTTAGGTATACAGGCACTTGCAGATTTAATAAAAAATAAGTTCAAAGTACAAACAAAGTTCATTGACATTCCTTGTGAACTTTAAAAGAGGTAGATACTATGGCTAACCCAGGAGATAAGGTAAGGATACACACACCTGCAGAGGTGTTTGAAGGAATACTAGTACCATCATACGAAAAAGATGTTGTTGTTCTAAAACTGGAAAACGGTTACAATGTAGGAATATTTGAAGGAAAGATTATCAAGACAGAAATAATAGAATCGTATAAGGAGAAAAAGGCCAAGATTGAAAAGCAGAAACACAAAAAAGGCCTTCCTACAATCTCGATCCTTCATACAGGCGGAACAATAGCTTCTAAGGTAGATTATGAGACTGGCGGAGTTATTGCGCAGTTTTCTCCAGAAGAACTTTTGCAAATGTTCCCCGATATACAGGAGATTGCAAACATCCGTTCAAGATGTATAAGGAACATCCAGTCAGAGTTCATGCGCTTTGCTCACTACAACATCATTGCAAAGGAGATCCAGAAGGAACTCAAGAAAGGTTCTAACGGAATAATAATAACCCACGGCACAGACACAATGCACTACACTGCAGCTGCAATTAGCTTTATACTTGAAGAGCTTCCTGTACCAGTCATCTTGGTCGGAGCTCAAAGGTCCTCTGATAGGGGCTCTACAGATGCAGAGATGAACCTTCTTTGCGCAGTCAAGTTCATTGCAAACTCAGACTTTGCAGAGGTCGGTATATGTATGCACGAAGGTACAAGCGACGACTCGTGTGTAATACTTCCTGGCCTGAAATCCCGTAAGTTCCACACATCTAGAAGAGACGCTTTCAAGGCCGTCAATGTCCGGCCATGGGCGCGTGTTGACAAGGACGGAACAATCACATACCTTAGAAAGACTTACAGGCAGCGTTCAAACTCAAAACTAAAACTCCTCCCTTTCAAGGAGAACATCAAGGTAGGGATTTTAAGGACCCATACAAACATGTATGCTAACCAGTTCACATGCTACCAGGGCTTTGACGGTCTTGTGCTCGAGGTAACTGGTCTTGGACATGCACCTACTTCGCAGGTAGACGAATTCACAAAAGAACATAACAAAATAAGAAAAGCGATACAGGACATGTCAAAGAAGACTGTGATAGTCGCAGCTCCTCAGACAATCTTTGGCCGGCTTAACATGGACGTTTACACTCCTGGCAGAGAACTTCAAAGCTATGGAGTACTGGGAAACTTATCAGACATGACAACAGAGACAACCTTTATAAAGCTAGCATGGCTTTTAAGCAATTTCCCGAGAAAAGAGGTTCCAATCCTGATTGCCGAGAATTTCAGAGGAGAAATCTCTGACAGGATCGAAGATAACACGTTTTTGGTATAAATGCAGACACTGAAAAACCTTATTTCAAAGATCAAGTTCGATAAAAGAGAAGACCCTAAAGATTACGAGCTGTTTTACATAGACAGGATAAAGAACAAAAAGATAAAAATCAAATTTACAGACATTAAGCATATCGAGGGCGGTATGTTCACAATAATAAAATCCGGCAGGGAGACTGAGATTCCTTTGCACAGGATAAGACTGGTTACAAGAAAAGGTGAGATTATTTGGAAGAGATAAACTTTGAAAGCCTGGGCTTGAAATGCGGGCTCGAGATACACCAGCAACTTGATACAAATAAACTCTTCTGTAACTGTCCTTCGATTCTTAGGGACGATAAACCAGATATAACATTCAAGAGACACCTTCACGCTTCAGCAGGAGAACTTGGAGATGTCGATATCGCAGCAAAGCACGAGAAACTTAAATCACAGACATTTGTCTATGAGGCTTATAGCGACACCACGTGTTTGGTTGAACTTGACGAGGAACCTCCTGCTCCAATGGACAGAGGAGCTTTAGATGTTGCGCTCCAGGTATCTTTAATGCTTGGTTCTAACATTGTGGACGAGATAAACGTCATGCGTAAAACTATTATTAACGGCTCTGTTGTTTCAGGTTTCCAGAGAACTGCGCTAATTTCAATGGGCGGCAAGATTGAAACTTCTCAGGGAGATGTCAGGATAAAGACCTTGCTTCTTGAGGAAGACGCAGCTAAAGAAATCTCAAGAGACTATTCGACTGTTGTGTACAGGTTAGACAGGCAAGGCATTCCGTTGATAGAACTTTCAACAGAACCTGATATAAAATCACCAGAGCAGGCAAGAGAAGCTGCAGAGACACTTGGCTTGTTGTTAAGAAGCACAGGCCGTGCAAAACGCGGTCTGGGCACTATTAGGCAGGACGTCAACATCTCGATAAAAGGCGGTTCAAGGATCGAGGTTAAAGGATTCCAAGACCTGCGTTCATTACCTACCTTGGTCAAGTACGAGGTTCTAAGACAACAGAACTTGTTAAAGATTAAGGATGAGCTGCCAAAATCTGTCAAGTTCCCTAAAACTTTTACTGATGTTACTCACATATTCAAAGAATCAGAATCTACAGTTATCAAGAACGCTTTGTCTGACAACGGAATAGTGTTGGCTGTCAAACTCCCTGGCTTTGCAGGATTTGTCGGACGCGAAGTCCAACCTGGTAGACGCCTGGGTACAGAGTTCAGCGACAGGGCAAAAGTCAAGGCAGGAGTCGGCGGAATTTTTCATTCTGATGAACTTCCTAAGTACGGTATAACTGAAAAACTGGTTAAGGCTGTGAAGAAAGAGCTCAAGTGCATTAAAGACGACGCCTTTGTACTTGTCGCAGACAAACCTTTCAAGGCAGAGCCTGCTTTGATGGCTGTAATAGACAGAGCTGAGGAAACTTTACAAGGGATACCTGAAGAGGTAAGAAAACCAAACTCAGACTCTACAACTTCTTACATGCGGCCAATACCTGGAGCAGCGCGCATGTACCCTGAAACAGATGTCAGGCCTATAAGGCCCGACACTAATGACATCCTTATCCCTGAACTTATCTCAGACAAGTCATTACGGTTCGAAAGAAAGTTAGGCCTTGGAAAAGACCTTGCAGACCTTATCGCCAAGTCTCCAAAAGTAACGCTTTTCGAAGACTTTGTTAAAAGATTCAAAAACATAAAACCAGCCTTCATTGCAGAACTTTTAGTACCTAAATTAAAGGAGCTTAAGAGAAAGCACAACCTTGAACATGCAAAGGTCTCAAGAACAGAGTACGAATCCTTGTTCCTTAATCTTGACAACGGCCTTATCTCGAAGGAGTCAGTTGAAGATATAATGCTCAAACACATTAAAGGCGAGCATGTAGACTACTCAGATTATAAGCTTTTGACTGACGACGAAATTAAGTCCATGTTAAAAGACATTGTTAAGAAAAACAAAGGGGCTAAGTTCAATGTAGTCATGGGCAAGGCAATGTCAGAGCTAAGAGGCAAAGCTGAAGGCCAGAAGATCGCAGAATTCTTGAAAAAGATGGTTAAGTAAAACTTTTTAGACACTCTTCAACATCATCCTTCCATACACACTCTCCTTTATAACAACCGCACCCAGCATCTTTATAGCATTCGTATTCAGGCTTGTACTCGCACGTTGTAAACACTTTCTCAGCATCATTACTCTGGCATATAGTGCCTGAACACCCTGCTTTAACACAGTCAGCATCAGTTGAACACTCAACCTCGACCATCTTACACCCTATAAAGAACACTGATAATATTAATAAAATTATAATTATTGTTTTCATCTCTTTCTCCTCATGAATTCAATTAAAAAGTACAACCCTATAGCAAATGCAGCCCCTACAACAAACCAAAGCACAGGATTCTGCCATATTGTTTGCTGTGTAACTGCCTGAACTGCAACCTCAGCTGCATCAACTGCTTCAGGCACAGCCGCAGTTCCTGCTGTTCCGGATGCAGCTTCCTCAACCACCATCCTATAAGTCTCTCCTTTGTTAGCTATAAACTGTGTCCCTTTTGAAAGCAAGCTTATGAAATAAGCTACAGCAGCAGTCGCTATGCCCAAAGGCAATATATTTCTTAACTTCCCTTTTATGCCGTGCACAGACTTTGGCGCGATGATTATGTACTTGTTCGCGAGCTTGTAATGCGACACCTCTTTACCTTTAGAACTGTAATGGAACTCCTCGCTCTCTACAAGCTTTGCTTTCTTAAGAGCTTCCAGGTTATAATGCACTGTAGATATCGGCAATCCTAGCGCTTTTGCAATCTGCGTCTCAGTAGCATCTGCAGCCGCTGCAAGAAAGTCAAGTATCTTCCTACTGCTCTTGTTACTTATTATCTGTGCAACTTCCTTTGCTTTTTCCTCTTGCAAGGACACGAGCAAAAACGTATCTTTCTTAGCCATATCTTTTATATATCAAATATCATTTATAAACTTAACTAAGACTTCTATTTGACCTAAAGTAATTCAAGGTACATCGCACCCCATATTAATCCTTCATCAGCTCTATAGAATAGGGATTTATAGGGAGTTCCGTCTGGGTCAAACACCTCTATTAGGTTGCTATTTTTTTCAATTACATCTGTTATTTTTTTAAGATAATTATTAAATTCTTTCTTATCATACTTTTTAACAACTCTCAAAAAACAAAGACCTAGCTGGCCCCATATAGTTGTGCCTTCATAGTTCGGTACTAGCAAATTATTAGCAAACCTTTGCTTTGTCTTGAAGCTCGTATACCTTAGAGGCCACGGCTTATCAAGGTTTGATTTTTTAATCTCTTGAAGACACGAATTAAACATCTGTTTATCATCAAAGACCCCTGTCCAGAAAGGAAACACATTAGCATCTCCTGCAACATATTCTTTTTTTCTTGTATCGTCATAGAAATACCTTCCATTCCAGAATTCTCTCTTGATATTATTTTTTATGTCGTGCTGCTTAAATGGATTATTCAGTTTAAGCTTATCAAGATCCTTACTTAGCATAGCAATCATGCAGTTATTGTAGCAGGAACTTTCTCTGAGAGCATTGTCTTTCATAGAACTAAACTTTTCATTATTTAATAAGCCAATCTTCGTATCAAAAACACTAAAAGCTTTGTTAACCTCTTTGTTTATCAAATCATCATACTTAACAATTAACTCTTTATCATCCAATACCCTCAAACACCTGATAACCATTGCTACAGACTCCGGGGTATAAGAGAAAACATCAATAGCTTTGCCTTTTGGAGTTATTGTTGTTGTTATTTTGTTATGTTTTTTGAAAATATCCAGAGCATATTTAAGAGTCATTTTAATCTCTTCTTTATAACCCAATTTCAACAGACCTTCAATAGAGATTCCAAAATCCCTTGTATAGAACTGGTTAAAATGTCCTGTACTGGCCTGGAAAAACCTTCCATTCCAGCACTCTTTTACTATCTGCTTACATACATCCTCAGCATTGCCAGGATATCTCCTATATCCTTTAAAGAACAAGGCTCTCTTGAAGATTCTTAGTGATTCCATTTTATAATAAACGCGCCTGGGGAGAAATTCGTCCTAGGACGAAATCCTTGTAGACTTCGTCTCCAAGTATTCGAACTCCCGATCTACAGCTAACTCCTGAGTATTAGGAGGCTGTCGCCCTATTTACCCAAGCAATGATGCTCACCAGACTAGGCTACAGGCGCATAAGTTTTTTATAGCCCTTGAGTGATTTATATATTTTATGTATAAGATTAAACAATCACCAGAAGATTTCATTGTAGAGGAGATTACCAATATCACACCTTCAGAGGGCCAGTACTCATATTTCTGGATGAAAAAGACAGATTACACAACCTCGAAAGCAGTTGAGACAATCGCCAGAAAACTCAAGCTAAGATTAAAGGATATTGGCTATGCAGGCGCAAAAGATCGGAAAGCTGTTACAACACAGCTTATTTCTATAAAAAACATAAAAAAGGACAGAGTTGAATCTCTAAACTTAAATGACATTTCATTAGAATACTATGGTTCTGGCCCCAACCCAATCTCTCTTGGAGATCTTAAAGCTAACAAGTTTATTGTTGTTGTTTATACAGATATAAAGATAAAGAACAAAAAAATTAAGATCCCTAACTACTTCGGTGAGCAGCGCTTTTCAAAGAACAACCCAAGGATTGGCAAGTTGATTGTAAAAAAACAGTTCAAGCAAGCATGCGAACTTATACAAGGCGAACCTAAACTAAAACAATACCTGGACAGGCATCCTGGAGATTACATTGGCGCTTTAAGAAAGCTTCCTAGAAAGATATTATTACTTTACGTGCACAGCTACCAGTCACTCTTGTGGAACACAGCAGTAGAGAGAATGATTGATAATGATATTGAAGAAGATTACGTCCCTATAATAGGTTTTGGCACTGAAAACGTCAATGATATCATCAAAGATATCATGAAAAACGAAAATCTTTCTTTTAGAGACTTTATCATAAGACAGATACCAGAACTCTCAGTTGAAGGAGATAAAAGAATGATGTTCATCGAACTCAATGTTAAGGTCACTGATAAGGATGATAAACAGGTTTTAGAATTCGAACTTCCTAAAGGGTGCTATGCTACAACTGTTATAAGGCAACTATACTCTTAATCTGTTTCCAGATACCTTCTATACCCTTTTCTCCATCAACAGTTTTTAGAAGGTCTTTTTGTTTATAGAACTCTGTAATGGGTTGTATTTCATCCTTATAGATATCTAGTCTTTTCTTCATACCCTCTTCTGTCTCGTCTGTCCTTACCTCTAATTCTACACCGCAATTGTCACAGACATTATCTTTTTTAGGTTTAGGCTCAGTATAAATGTTATACGCGACTCCGCATTTTGGACATGTGCGCCTACCTTTCATCCTCCTTATTACAGTTTCATCAGAAACCTCCACACTAATAACTAGGTCGATACCTGTGATTGTTTCAAGAAACTCTGCCTGCTCAATCTTTCTTGGGTACCCATCTAAAATAAAACCGTTCTTGCAATCATCTTGCCCTAATCTTTCCTTGATCATCCCGTTCATAACATCATCAGGTACAAGATTGCCTTTACCCCAGTACTCGTATGCTTTAATACCTAAGTCTGTCTTATCTGCATAAGCTCTTCTGAACATATCTCCTGTAGATATATGCGGTATGTTTAGCTTTTCAGCTAGTAGCTTTGCTTGTGTACCCTTCCCAGATCCTGCTTTTCCTAGAACTATGATCTTCATAATCAAAAAGAAATTAACTTTTCATATTTAAAATTATGCTTTACTCTTTGCCTTGTGCGTGTAAAGTTTTATCTTGGTTTTTTTTCCGTTCTTCTTGTCAAGCCAGAACAGCACTATACAACCAATTACTGACATTATTCCAACAAGAATAAATGTGTACGTGAACCCAAAAGCTTGTGCAATGCTTGCACCAACTATGGCAGACGCTGCAGTGCCAAGTCCAGTTAATGTACTGTACAGGCTCCACTCAAAACTTTCATGTTTTCTGTCAAGATGCGTGCTGAACAATCCTAACCATGTTGGATAGGCAAGCCCAGCCCCTAAACCATACAGAATCTGTGCAGCGTATATATGTTGTATCTTAGATGCAAATATATAAACCACAGGCACCATCGCAATTAGGAACGTGCCCACGATTAACCATCGCGCCTTTCTGTCGTGGTTGTCTACATACCTTGAAAACGGAAGCTGTACAATGCACCGCGTGATGAGATACAACGTACTTGCAATACCTGCTGCAAATATAGTTCCTCCTATAAGGTTCTCTTTAATGAAAATAGCAAGGATAGGTTCTATTAATCCAAACCCTGTTGTTACGAATATATCAGAAAATATCAGAAGCTTAATGATCTTGTTCATAAGCCTTTAATTATAATTTCTCGAGTATATAAATGTTATTAGAAAGCCTCTGGGGGGAATTGCACCCCCGACCTGCGGATTTCTGTATGATATACAAGTCCGCCGCAATAGCTACTATGCTACAGAGGCATTTGTGGGACTTGAGCTTTAGCTCAATTTCGCACTTTGGGTGTCGACCGACCGAAACCAGTCGCTACCTATGCTACATAGGCATTACACCATAAAACCAGAAAAATAACCGATTTAAAAAACTTTCTATCTATTTACCTATAGCATACTCCCTGGATATAAAGAACGGCTCAACTTCCATCTGTGCCAGGAACCCGCGAAGATGCAGATACTTCTTGATAGCTCCTTGCAGATCATAAGTCTCTCTCCACAACTCCTTTTCATGGTTGTCAAGGTCAGTTTTGAATATCCTTTTTGGAAATATATTTCTGAAATGTGTAAGAATCTTATGCTTTGACCATTCTCCTTTATAGTCTAGCTTAATCTTGACATCAATCTCTATATTTATCTCTCCATTATCGCATTTGACCTTTCTACCCTCATGCACAATCTGCGCCTTGCTCATCCCAAGCATCAAGAAATCTATGTTGATTGTATACTTGTAATACCTGTTCTTAGAGAACTTTTCAAGCCTCCACCATATCCATCTGTCTGTCATGCCTGATGGGCTGACCCGTTCATGATACATTATCTCGTGCCAGTCACTGGGATTTCCAGTCTGGATCTCCTGCCATTCATGATCTTTTAACCATTCGTGTATAAGTTTATAGAGCTCTTTAGTATCATGCTCGCCAGCATATGTAATTTTGAACTTTGCAACCTTTATATCCCCAGGTTCCTTTGGTATTAGAGCCATATAGGAAATTTAAGAGAACTCGCTTTATAAATATTTCGTATGACACTGGCTTAATAGAAAGTCTCGCTAATGCGCATGCCCATTTGGTTCAAGAAAGGTTTTTAGGAGGAGATCTTTGAAAAACATTCTACTCATTATCGATACATACTCTCTAGTTTTCAAAGGCCTTGTCACAACCCTGACTTTCTTTTTCCTGATTGCCTCTAGCACACTATCCTTGTTCAGAGCAGCATCCACCATTGTATATGTTTTATCAAGTTGCGACAGGTAATGACAGTCACTTGTACCAACAAGAGGTAAGTTATACTCGTCAGCAATCTCCATACCTTGGTTGTTCATGTTAAAATACTTTGTATAGTTGTGGCTGTACTCTATAGCATCAAACAACTTTATCTTCTTGAATATGTAGTTGTTAAGACTGTGCAACTTGAACATTGGATGCGGAGCCATTACCATAGCACCTTCATCCCTTAACATCTCCACCCTTCTGAATGTGCAAGGTTTCTTTGTACCAGGCTTAATATTTAGCAACACAACATCCTTATTATCTATCCTTGCCTCCATACCAGGTATTAACAGTATTCCCTGCTTTTTCGCATAACTCTCAATATCTCTATTGAAAAAACATCTGTGGCTTGGCTTGAAAGCGTGGTTGGTTATAGCAAGAACCTTATACTTTAACTTTGCACAGTACTTTATCAACTCTTTAGCTGAATATCCTAGACAGAAATCTATTGGATCCTCGTTAGTGTGCATATGAAAATCTGCCTTTAACATACTTAGAATTGGAAAACAGATGATTTAAAAGCTTTACTCTAACAACTCGAACTGCGCTAACCTTAACTCAAATATGGCGTCTTTTAACTCCCCATCGCAAGCATCAATTCCTGCGACTATACTTTCAATCCAAGTCTCATCAAACCCGCCCCTGCTGTAAGCACACGCCATCTTCTTGTTAACAAATAGGTCTCTTATCTCTATTGGCTCGTCCTCAGCAAATGTCTGGATACTTTTCTCAAGATTACAATCTTTTATTTCATAAAGAACGAAGCTACCTGTACCTGCCTCTTCCTTTATGTATGTAGTGTCCTTGCACTCCTGCGCGTTCTGGATAAAACAGATATCAGTTGTGCACGTCTCAGACCCTACCCTGCCTAAGAAGAATGTCAATATCACCACAACAATAACAGCAGCAGCTATAATCTCGATCATCCTTAGCTTTGGATTGAACTTAGGCAACTCTTTTTTAACAAAGGCAGTGTCGATATCAGACTTTGAATACTTCTTCTTTGTAAGGTATGTTCTAATAGTCTTCTCAGAATGCCCCTTTTTCAGGGCCTTTTGAACATAATTCCTTAAATCATTACCGTTCGGCATTTTATTTTAATATATATTGTGGCTTTAAATAGTTTGTTTGTAACTGAGAGGTGGCGAAAGCTTTATAAACAAATCTGGTATAAGCATTTACATGGGGGTTATAGTATTTTCAGATATTCATGGAAACTATGATAATCTAAGTAGGTTCCATGACGGATTAAGGGGTTTCAACTATTCTCGAGCATACTGCTTGGGCGACATCATCCATAACGGTCAGACCTATGACGAAAACAGGGTAATCAATCTATTGCGAGAGATGGGTGCAGTTTGTATTAAAGGTAATCATGATATGCGGAAAGATGCTCCAAAGATACTGCCTACAAATAAAGAGTTCTTACAAAATCTGGAAGCCAGAACAGAAGTTGGCGACATTTTATTCACCCACATTCCTGTCTCTGGAGATAAACGATTAATTAGTTCAAAAGACTATCTTGGTGAAGCTGAAGCAATTGCGAAACAATACCCGCATATAGGATTCGCATTTGAAGGTCACAACCATGATGCCCGCATCTACAACTTTCAGAATCAGCGACTGATTGAACTTGACGCATCAAAAAAACAAACTCTTAGGAATGGCCTTTACTTGATAAGCCCTGGAGGCTTGGGTGTTTGGTATGGTAAACCTAACACATTCGCAGTTTTTGACAGAAATTCTGTGGAAATCTGGACCTTGGATAGGCTGGTTCGGCTTGGCAAAATGCGGAATTTGCTCGCATCATTCGAGGAATGGATGCCTTACATGCTCGGAGATAAATGGACATATAAAAATTTCAGAGAAGAAGCTGATAACCTAGACCCTGAGTTTAGGGCAGTTGCTGAATTATTAAGGTCATACGAACTCCCTGACTGCGATAAACAGAAATACTGTGCAAATTTCACCCAAATCCTTGCAAAACTGATCAGAGAATTAACATCTCCAGAAGTGCTTGCCCATTATGATGTAAGGGATCCTCTTGAAATAAGAGATTTTCACCTATCATCCATTAAAAAAAAGGTCAAAGGTGTAGACATACATTCCGGCTTACGATTTATCAAGTAGACGCATACAGCAGTATATGTTGACTTAGCTCTGGATTGTCTAGCCAGTTCGCATCCTTAAAATCCTCTGACAATAAGTCCTCATCAATATTCTCAAAGAGTGTTAGAACAAAATTCTCAATATCACTTACCTGAATACCTCTTTCAATCTGCCTTTTAGTTATCCACGAGTCTTGTCTTATGTCAATTATCTCGCCTTTGTTTGCATCGTATAAAAACTCAAACCCTGCAGACCTCTGCAACAAGCTCGCTGATTCCGGAGAATCCAGATCTCCATCATAAAACCTCTGCGAACCAGGGTTCTCAAGCCCCACTAATGTAGCCAACGCATGCCTGTGATGTGTTGATTTGGTCTCTGTCATGAACGCGATATTCAACTTCCCTAGATCATCCCTATAAATGACAGCTTTCCCTCCATACATTCCTGGAGCTATCTTTTCGCCCAGGTCTCTAGAAAAAACCTCTGCAGCATTAGCCCTGTTTAAGATTCCATACATTGGACTTATAGGCCTTTCATTTGTATTCACGTCTCTTCCTTGAACATTGGCAATGAATGATTCTTTTGCCGAAATTTTTTCCTGTTCTGTCGCAATTTTTTGTACTATGTCAACCAGTGTTGGTTTTTCTCGTCTTAGCTCTTCAGTGAACCCTGTAAAGTCTGTTATTGGTGCCTCTGTTTGCTCTGGTAAAGCCTCTGGTTCAATTATTTCTACACTCGTGCTTGTATCCTCATACTCCCCAAACGGATACCACGCAGCTTTAACCTTTCCACCAAACGTGTTCTTTATTGTAGCTCCAATCAATCTTAGGTATAACATTCCTCTATCCTCAGTAAACCTTCTCCTGTTCAAGCCTGTTGTAGTATCTTCAAGCATCCTAAAGCTACCTATGCCGGCAGTCTTTGCAGCAGCATTCACAAACCTTGCATCTTCGGCAAACTTAACTGTCTCGTCAAACCCGCCAACCTGTTCATACAACTCCTTATCAACAAATATGGTCTGCCCTAATGCTTGGGGATTAACGTATTGTGACGCCCTCATCGCAGTGTTTGTCATACCCCAGAACGCTTTATCTAGGATATCAAACTCAGGATCTTTTAGTTCAGCATACGTGCCTGCAACCTGCAAGTCTTTATTCTTCATTTCAAATATCCCTTTCCATAAAAAGTCCTTTTCAATATCAACATCAGAATCTAGGAAAAGTAATAGGTCATTACTTGCCAACCTTGCACCAGAATTCCTCTGCCCACCAGGACCAAGCGGCATGTTAATCTCTACCTTGACATTCATACCAGGATTGTTCCTGATAAAATCCTCAACAACCTTTATACTAGTATCAGTATCAGGACCTTCAGTTCCTATAGAAACAATGACCTCAAGATTATCCTTGTTAAAAGCTTCATCATCACTTATCTGTTGTTCAGCTAACCTGTTCAACAATCTTCCTAAAGTCTGTTCAGTCTCTTTATACGCAGGTATCACAATGCTTACTCTCTGTTGTTTTACCTGTTGTTCGAATGATGTTTGAACTATTTGTTCTAGATCAGGAGCCTCCTCAAACACCTCCTCATACCCAAACCCTTCACTAGGAACAGCCAACTCTCCTTCAGCTGATGCAACAAAAGGCATCTTTCCTGTTCGTATTGCCTCGTCGTATTCTTCTCGTGTAATCTGTCCCTTTTCTAGTAATTCATCTAGGAATTGTTTTTGTGATGGCGTGATTCCCTCTAGCGCCAAAGCCTCTGTTGCAGATTTAACACCTAATTTCTTGAATAGTACCTGTATATCTGCCGGATATTGATATATCTGTATCTGTTCATTCGGCACAGGATCTTTTATTAAAGCCTCCATACGTTCAACAGATACTTCCCCTGCCTCAAGTTCTTGTCTATAGGTTTTAAGGTCTTTTGCTCCTTCCCAATATAGCGTTGCTTTATCGATACTAAGTTGTAAGGTTCCTGATCGAACAACGTTTTCTGCGTCAGCCACTATTACGCTTTCCTCAGGAACCTTGATTCTTAGCACTATGTCAGGCATTGTATCGATTCCACTCAGTGTTTTATCTAAATGAGCATACAAGGCATATGTTCTGCTGAACCCTCTATCTGCCAGATCAGGCCTTACCTTCAAAAGCATCTCGTCCATAAACGCATCTCTCTCTCCCACCTTTTGGCCTTTCAACCCCCCTGAACTATATATTTGTGGCATAAGCAATAGGTCAGTAGTGTGGTATAGAAAATCCCTTTCCTCGCCTGCCAAAGGTCTCTCGAAATTCGCCAAAACATCCAATGTCTCTTTATTCGCAGACAAAATCTCCGATTTTTCTGCTGCTGGAACCTCGTTGATTGTACTGACATACTCTATAACCTCTTCACCCCCGATAGCCTCCAATGCTCTTGCCGTTGCTTTCCTGTCAAAATCATAATTTTGTATCAGTATAGGGATTGCATCAGGGTGAGGATTAGCTTTCAGTGCTTCCAGAATTGTGTATTTAATACCTTGATCAGTTTCTACCTTTAATGCCTCGATTAATGCAGGAGCAATCTTTGGATGATTGAAACCTCTTGTAAAAGTGCCTGCAGCTCCCTCGCGCAATTTCGCGTTACTGCTTTTTAATGCCTCGATTAAAGCAGGAACTGCAGGATTTCCTATGTCCAATGCTAATTTCGATTCAGCGATATCGGAATCATCCCCAGTTAGTTGCTCTATCAGCGAATCAATCCTGGCCTTCATTTCAGGAGTGACTGTTGCCAGACCAGAATCAATTATCCAAGCAATGCTTGCTGCACCCTCTTCACCTGCTCTCCTAAGCATATCCTCTAGTATCGAGACATCTCCTTTGCCAACACTCCACCATTTTGCCGTAATCTCTATATGTTCAGGATCCAGCCAATAAAGAACCTTTTCAACATAAGCTCTATCCTCCGGCATTGTGTTGGTACGCAATGCTTCATCATAAACCTCTTGCGTAATGACCATGTACTCAAGTGAATCTTTAAGTATTTTTCTTTGTGCGAATGTAAGTGTGAATCTCTCTTCTGTAATTATGGCAGCAGCTTCAACCTCTTCGGGTCTGGGACTTTCAAATAACGGTTTTAATCCAAACCTTTGTTCAATCTCATCCAATATAGAAGGATCCTCTGAATTTTGTAGATAAAACTGAAAGGCTGCTAATACCCTTTCATCTCCCTCCTCTTTGGTTGCAGGAATCCCTTCTAAGAATTTAACTCTCACATCCTCGCCTTCTAGAGTATATAAGAACGTATCCCTTTTTTTAGGAACCAACTCTCCGCTAATCATTCTTTCAAGCCTAGTAACCTCTGTAAATCTAGAGTCTATATACAATCTGCCATCACGTTCTTCAAATAAGTGAATTAGTGATGGATAAGACCCAGCATCGCTAATGTACACTATTTTTAGCATGTCGAAATACGTCTGTATATCTAAACCAGTCTTTTGGCTTGACTCTTTGATTTCATGAAATCCGTCATTTGCTGTAAAAGGAACCTCTCTTAGCACATACCCGAGCACATTGGATGTAACTAACTCAATTGCAAGATTAATTTGTGATTCTTTGAATCCAAGTCTGCTCATTAAATCATTCATAATGATGGGCGTCTCTTTATGCTGCTTTGCTGTTGTTAAAGCAAGAGGTTTCCCTATATCGTGTAGAGTCATAATAACTCTCATAAACGTATACAAGTTAATTGGATCTTCAAGCGGTATCTCTTTACCCTTATCGATGGAAGCTAATTGACTTTCTAGATTATTAAAGACTCTTTCTGTATGCTCCTCAATTGAATATCCCTCCTGTACCCTTGCAGGTGCTTTGAAAAGACCCTCTAGTGTAAACTCTGCATCTGAAGTAACTGCTTTGTACTTTAACTGACCGAAATATTTCTTAAAGAATGCGGACATATCTTTAAATGAAAGTTCTTCTACTGGTCGAGCTGCAAGTTCATCTAAAACAGCTCTTGGTATTGCACTAAGTTCTTCAGCCACCTCAGGCAATGTCTCCTGCGCATCTCCTAGCACTACGGCATCTGTTTCATCTAGAAATGCAGGAACCGAACTACGAGTAAATGAAACAATTTTCATATCTGGATTTTTTTGCTTCAAATATTGTATTACTGCTCTGTCATCCAGACTAAGACCAACTGTAATAAGAACTTTTGGAACTTTTCTAGCTTTAATAACATCAAAACCTCTCTCTTCAGGATTATCCAGATGCAAAGCATCTAACCTGCTCCCCTCTGCCTCATGCTTAAGATCAATATTCTCAGTCATGACAAGCGTTCCTGGCCTTTGCTTCACTATTTGTGTTATGGCTTTATGGGCATCTGTAGTCACATCTGTAAATAACTGCCTTCTAAATTCATGTAAGTTTGATAATATTCTGTCTAATGACGTCTTATCTTGGCTTGTAAATGCCTCTATGAAACTTCCGTCAAGTAAACCAAGAGCATTTTTAAATTGGTTCATGCCCCATACAGGCTCTTCACCAGCCATAGAAATGCCAGCACCTGTATACAAGATAATCTCATCGCCAGCCAAATCTCTTAATAGGCTGCCAACATCTACAGCACTCATTCTTTGAATCTTACTTTTATCCACAGTAAGTTCTCTTGGTGCTAAATTATCAATATAGTAAGGAGCCTCTTCTTTTGGCGCCAGTTCTACTGGTCCTGGGTAAACTAAGGTTCTTGTCTCTTCATCAACATAAAATAGTGATAAGTCTCTGTCCTTGACCTTACCCCATTCTTCCTCATTGAATGTAAGAGAGATAGACGCGTCCTGATCCTTGAATTTGAAGCTGGCGGTTAATCCTGCTTCTGTAAATGAAAACTCCATCTTTCTAGGCATTTGATCAAAGTCTTCTTTTGTTATCGGTTTGGTAACCTCTTCCTCAAACACCTCTTCATACCCAAACCCTTCAACAGGTTCAATGCCTTCCTCTAGTTCACCTGCAGCAACAAACGGTATCTGTCCTTTATACAATGCATCTTCATACTCCTGCTGCGTTATAAGCCCATCATAGTAAAGCTTAGAAACCCTT
>JAHWHD010000099.1 GCA_019323525.1 Candidatus Woesearchaeota archaeon | reverse complement strand
TTTAATGTAACCATTATCCCCACTATATACTATGTGTTTTAATCTATTTAATATTTGCTATTTATAAAACTTTTGTGTCTTTTGAGTGGTGATTCTGTGGCTCAATAACCTTTATAAGCAACCCTCACTATGCTTATTAATGCTAATAAATATAGAAGATCTTAACATGGACCCTTTAAGGGAAAAGAAGTTCAAGGAGTACCTAGATTTTGTTCTTGATTCTAAAAGGTCTTTTAGTTTTGTTGATTTTACAAAACACTGCGGTATTTCCAGGAAGCAGTGGGAACTGTTCAAGTTTAACCATAAGGAAGAGTTAGATGTTGACTGGATTATGGATTAGACTACCCTCTTAAACTTCTTCTCTAAATCAGATTTGGTGAACTTTATAATCGTAGGTCTGCCGTGAGGGCAAGTATACGGAAATTCGCATGTATGTAAATCCTTGATAATCTTGTGCATCTCAGACCTTTCAATACGTTCGCCTTGCTTGACAGAACCTCTGCACGCCATCCTTATCAAGATCTTTTCTTTGATCTCTTCAATTGTCTTGAACTTGCTCTGTTTAAGCTCTCCAATGATGTCTAAGATGATGTCTTTGTTCAACAGTTTCTTGATGACCATTGGAGCTGTCCTTAGAATGAATGAGTTATTGCCGAAGTTCTCTATCCTGAAACCGAACTTATCAAGAAGTTTGAGGTTGCTTCCTAGGACATTTGCATCTACAGGTGTTAAATCAATATTAATCGGAGATAACAGTTCCTGGACTTCAATGCCTTTTCCTTTGTACTCTTTCATCAATCTTTCATAACGCACGCGTTCAGCTGCTGCGTGCATGTCAACGACCAAAAAGCCTTCAGCATCCTCAGCAATAATGTAACAGTTATGAACTAATCCAAGGACTGTGACTTCAGGTATCTTGCAAGTCTCAGCTTCTACCTTTGTCTCTACCTCTGCAAGGGCTAGCTGTTCAGGTTTATGCTCGTATACCTTTTCAGCAACCTTTTTCTTTTTGTCAGCGGTTGTAGCTACTAGAACTGACTGTTTATCAGCTTCTACCTCTGGTATCATGTTAACATCTTCAAGAGCCTTGTGGCACGCGTTAAAAACAGCCTCGTATATCTGGTCTTCTATGCTGAAACGAATCTCGGTCTTCTGCGGATGCACATTGACGTCAATAAGTTCTGGTTTTATCTTGATAGAGAGGACAACTACAGGGTACCTGTTAGAATGTAGCAGGGTATGATACGCGCTAAATATCGCGTCTGTTATAACCTTGTTCTTTATGTATCTTGAGTTGACAAAAATCGAGATAAAATCTTTATCAGCTCTTGTCAGCTCTGGCTTAGAGATAAATCCTTTAACAGTTATCTTGTCAGTTTCGTGCTTTACCTTGATAAGGCTTTTTGCGATGTCCTTGCTATAGATGTTTACAATGTTGCTGAGAATATCGTCACTTGCAGGAGAGTTTATGATAGTGTTTGTATCATGGGTTAGCTTGATAGATATCTCTGGATGTATCAAAGAGTACCTAGTAACAATGTCAATGATATGGTTAAGTTCTGCCTTGATGCTCTTGAGATGTTTCTTTCGAGCTGGCGTGTTAAAGAAAAGGTCAGTCACTTCAATAGATGTGCCAACTGGCGCTCCTATCTCTTCATGTTTAAGCACTTTGCCGCCAGACACAAGCATCTTTGCAGCTTCTAAATCTTCTTTTGTCTTTGTAATAAGTTTCATGTTAGAGACCGCTGCAATAGATGCTAAAGCTTCGCCTCTAAAACCAAGAGTGTTTATGTTGAACAGGTCGTCGTCGTTTTCTATTTTAGAGGTTGCATGCCGCATTATGGCGAGTTCTGCGTCTTCTTTCTCAATACCAGAACCATTGTCTGTCACCTTGATATAGGATTTGCCTCCTTCCTTTAAGTCGATGTTGATGATACTCGAGCCTGCATCTATAGAGTTCTCTATCAACTCCTTTACAACAGAGGCAGGTCTCTCTATTACCTCTCCTGCCGCAATCTTGTTAATTAGTTCCTCATCAAGAAGCTTGATCTTCATCTAAACACCCATAAAAATCTTGGTTAGAACTATTATAAATGTTTTATGGTTGGTTTATAAATGGGGAGAATTAGATTTATTAGTGACCAGAGTTTTCTAATATATATGGACATCAATGACATATTCAAGCTATGGATGCAGGGTATGAGTCCTGGCATGATTAAGAAATGCAAAAAAAAGGCATTTCTAAAATCCTCTAGGCTTGATAAGATTGTTTCTCAAATTGGTGAGCTTGAGACTGGGAAATATTTGGAGATTGAACCATGGATGATAAAGTGGCCAGTTGTTGATGGTAATAGGCTGGGGAATATGACATTTAAACGTTATGCTAACCTTTATCATATGCTATCTGCTAAACCTGAGATGCCAAAAGCAGGAAAGCTGGCAAAAGGCGATTTAAAAGAGTATGAACTTGGACCTCAGGAGCTGATGAAAATGTCTTTTGAGCAGTGTGTAATAATCGATGGCAGGAAAGTGAGGTTTGCTCAAGGTTTTGATGAACATATTGCACGAAGAGGATTTTATTATGAGGATTATCATAGTAACCAGTTTGTGATGAGGCAGGACGATATTCATGGCGGTTGGCGTCTTGTAGCATTTGCAATAGCTAATGACCAGCCATTCAAGTGTTCTAACCCAAAAAGAGGATTTTATGCTTATATCCCTTCAGTAAACGAAGGTTTTGATGTCAAGACCGAGGTAAGCTTGACTGGTCTGCCTACATCTGAGGACATGGAAAAGAACTACTATTACTGGCCGCGGATAAGGTTTGGACTTAACAGGCAGAAAGGTGCTGGCGACATGTTTGAGGGAAGACCTGATGAGCAGGAAGATTTTGGGTTTGAGGTTGTTAACCATCAAAGGCATGCTGCTTTAGTCTGGTATAATTTTGTTGCTGATCCTGATACTCCGTACTGCATAGAACAAGCTATTGCTCCTGCAATGCTAAACCTCTCAATCCCTCCTACTGATGAGAATGTTTTCTTTGACATGTTAATGACGAATAACGTGCTTGTAAAGACAAAGAAAGGTACAAGGCATTTGTTAGAAGGTGAGCGCGAGTTGTTCTGGTCAGTTCATCTCTGGGAGAGGATGTTTAATGCGTGTTACAGGATAGATGAGCAGTTAAAAACTAAGGATAAGGTAATAGACACATATAAATGGGCTTATGATGTTTTAGTTGATAAGCCGATGAATCCTACAGATCAAACAGACTCAACTGCTTAGCTTGCTTTTCATCTTTTGTTTCTATCTTTTCAATCTTCTCTTGCTTTTTAGGGAACTCTTTATGCACACGTTCAGCTATCTCGTCATCCATCTCAAGCCTGTTCATGATAACTTTAGAACGTTCAACAACTTCACTTGGTAAGCCTGCTAACCTTGCTACCTGGATACCGTAGCTTTTGTCAGTGCCGCCTTCTATTATTTTACGCAAGAATATGATGTTATCATCTTTTTCTTTGACAGCGATGTTGTAGTTTTTAACTGATGTAAGTTTTTCAGAGAGTTTATTTAATTGGTGGTAGTGTGTTGCAAATAATGTCTTTGCCTTGATCTTGTCATGGATATACTCTGCTATTGACCATGCGAGAGAGATTCCGTCAAATGTCGAGGTTCCTCTGCCAATCTCGTCAAGGATGATTAGAGATTTATCTGTTGCGTTGTTAAGGATGTTTGCTGTCTCTGTCATCTCTACCATGAACGTAGACTGGCCCATTGTTAAGTCGTCATAAGCGCCTACTCGTGTGAAAACCCTGTCAACAGTTCCTAGTCTTGCTTCTCTTGCAGGGACAAACGACCCTAGCTGCGCCATCAACTGGATCAAGGCTATCTGTCGCATGAACGTAGATTTACCTGCCATGTTAGGCCCTGTCAAGATGTGCAATGTTGTCTTAGAGTCAAGGTAACAGTCGTTCGGGATAAAACTCTCTTCAAGAAGCTCAACAACAGGGTGCCTGGAATCTTTAATGTCTATAATGTCTGAGTTTTCAATGGCTGGTTTAGTGTAGTTGTTGTCAACAGCTACATTGGCCAATGATTGGAGAACGTCAAGGTTTGCGAGTTTGTTAGCAATGTTTTGGATGTGTTCTGTATATTCAGATATCTTTTTAATTATCTCCTGAAACAAATCATATTCAAGAGCGTTAATCTTTTCCTCTGCACCCAATATCATGGATTCCTGGTCTTTTAGCTCTGGTGTTATGAAACGTTCTGCATTAACTAATGTTTGTTTTCTTATGTAATCTTGAGGTACTAGATGGAGATTGGCTTTTGAGATTGTTATATAGTATCCAAATACCTTGTTAAAACCTACCCTTAAAGATGAGATGCCTGTCCTTTGTTTTTCCTTTGCCTCTAGCTTTGCAATCCAGTCTTTACCGCCATGAGCAATATCATGGAGCTTGTCAAGCTCTTCATTGTAACCTTTTTTTATTATGTTTCCTTCTCTTATCGTCAGAGCAGGTTCCTGTTTTATTGAGCTCTGGATTAACTCTGCGACTGGGGATACTTCTGGTAATTCTGAAAGCTTTTTTAGAAGTTCTGTGTTAAATTTATCTAGTTCTTGCTTAATCCTTGGCAGGATGCTGATGGACTTTTTTAATGAGATCAAATCTCTAGGGTTTGCAGAGCCAAAGTTGACTCTTGAGATTAATCTTTCGATGTCGTATACTTGTTTTAGCAAGTCTTTAAGCTCGGCTCTTTGTAAAGTGTTTTTGGTTAAGTCCTCTACTGCGTTTAATCTCTTGTTAATCTGTTCGATATTTATCAATGGTCTTAGCAACCATTTCTTCATCAACCTTGAGCCCATTGGAGTTACTGTCTTGTCTAAAACCGAGAGCAGAGTCCCTCTTGAAGAACTGTCTTTTATGTTTTTTATGAGTTCAAGGTTTCTTTGAGTGGATGAGTCTAAGACCATGAAGTTTGAGGTTGAGAATTTTCTTATCTTGTTAATGTAGTCTAATGACGTTTTTTGCGTTTCTTTGATGTAAGATAGTAGTGCGCCTGCAGCTGAAATAGCTAGCTTATTGTCTTCAATCCCAAATCCGTGTAATGACGATACTTTGAAATGTTCTTTTAATGTTTCATCTGCGTTCTGAGTGAACCTGTAGTCTGGATATGAAGATGTGAATGAGTTAAGCTCTTTTACAAGGTCTTGGTTAACTTTCATTGATTCAGGGATTATGATTTCAGCAGGGTTGAATCTTGTTATCTCGTTCTTCAGCTTTTCGAAATCGTCAAGTTCAGAGCAAAGAAACTCGCTTGTTGAGATATCTACTAATGCGAGGCCGTATCTGTCAAAAGAAGGATAGATTGACATAAGGTAGTTGTTGGATTTTGCATCAAGGATGTTAGACTCTACAACAGTGCCTGGAGTTACAATCCTGACAACTCCTCTTTTAACAACACCTTTTGCTTGCTTAGGGTCTTCAAGTTGTTCGCAGATAGCTACCTTGTATCCTTTTTTTACGAGTTTAGCTAGATACGGTTCTAAGGCGTGATATGGTAAGCCTGCTAAAGGTGCTCTTGTCTCTCCTTTGCCTCTCGCGGTCAGGGTTATTTCCAGCTCTCTGGCAATCAGTTTAGCATCATCATAGAAAGTTTCATAGAAATCTCCCATCCTGAACAACAGCACGCAGTCTGGATACTGCTTTTTAGCAGCTGCGTACTGTTCCATTGCTGGTGTAAGTTTTACATTAGTAAAGTCCATCTAAACCCCCTTTATATATGCATTTTATTCATATTTTTATATTTGTTGGTTTGAGGATGAGAATGTTTATATATGAAGCGGGGCTTGTTGTGATGTATGGCTGATGATTATCTGTCCCATATGGGAAGCAATGTGTATGCGGCTTTGCTTGCGTTAGTTGTAGGTGGGGCCATTTTATGGCATATCGGTGCTGAGAACACTAAACGGTATGCTGCAGCAAGGCCTGCTGCTTCAAAGATGTTCGTGGAGTACGACATCAACAGGAATAATGGTTTAGATCTTGGTGAGTTTAAAGCTTTGTACTATAAGAGGTTTCCTAACCGCAGGCCAAAAGATCCAAGCCGTTTTGATCCTGCTGTTTTCACTTACAGAAGATATAACTGGGATGGTGGTCAAGAGCTTTCCTTGGATGAGTTTACAAGGTTCTATGCTGAAGAGTTGGTTAGGTAGTATGCTCTGCATTTCTAAATAACATTTATAAGCTACCCTATCATAGTAAATGTATGATTGATATCACTAATGCTTCCAAGGTAAAGGTAGAGTGTCTTTACTCTACATCGTACTATGGTCTTATAGTGCCAGGAGCTGAAGTTAAACATTTTAGGGAGATGCGCCAGATGCCAACCTTATACTGTTCAGGAGAGATGCCGCAGATAGATCCTTTGTTCCATCCTATACTTACAACTCCTGAGTATTACGAGCTTAACATGAACAGGGCAGAGATTGAACTGCCAGTGCGCGTATTTGAACGGTATGTCAGTCTCCAAGATTTCCTGAAAAAGTGTTTTTAGTTACTCTAAAACATATAATTATATAAATCATATTTCTATTTATCTTTTATATGAAAAAGGAGGTAGTTTTTGACATTGCTAAAGTGCTTGATTCTATTTCAAAGCTAGACTTTGACATCAACTCTAAACGAGATGTTCTTGATTTTAAATCTAACAAGGCAGAGTTGTTAAGAAAGCAGTTTGAAAACTATTACCACGAACTTCTTAAGCTTGAAAAGGAGTTCAGGAATGTAAGGTATAATGATATTGTCGACACTTTTGAGAATGTGAAAAGGGCTTATGAAAAACAGGATTTTGCAGCGCTTAAGACGCATATACTAAATCTTCAGTTATTGCTGCCGCAGGAGGAGGAGAAAAGGTTTGATATCAATGTAAGGCTTCCAGCTGATATCAAGCCAGAGCTTTCAGCTGATATTCAGGAGGTAAGAAAGTGCTATGATGCTGGTTGTTATAGAGGCGCTGTGGTTTTGTGCGGTCGAGTTTTAGAGGCAGCTCTTCACAGGAAGTACTATGAAGCAACTGGCCAGGATATTTTAGAGACGAATCCTGCAATAGGTCTGGGTAAGTTAATAGCTAAGTTAAGGGATCATAGTGTAAAGTTTCCTCCAGGTATAACTGAGCAGATCCATCTTATCAATAAAGTTAGGATAAGTTCAGTGCACAAGAAACAACAGGTGTTTATGCCTTCACAGCAGCAGGCGAACGCTATCATACTTTACACATTAGATGTTTTGGGAAAATTGTTTTAGAACAAAATGGGTGGTTGATTGACAGGATTAAGTTTTGATTACATTGCTAAGGGCAGGACAAAGTTAATAGTTCCTGAGATTAAGGATGTGACACAGTTAGTGGCTGTGCTTCTTAACCCTGATTACGAGCCCTGTGATCCGTATAAAGCGTATAAGATTTCTGGTAAAAGGGCTGAGAATTTTGCTAAAGAGTTAAGGTCAATGGCAAAGAAAGGTGCAGGTTTTATTGAGCTGCCAATAGGATATAAACGAAAGGTAGCTTATAGAAAGGGATTGCAAGATGCTTCTGGTGTTAACATTGGTGTAAGGACTCCGTATGGATGTTTTAGGTTTACAGACTGTATTGAAGCTGCGAGGATGTTTGTCTATGCTAAACACGCTAAAGGTTATGGCTTGGCAAAGCAGAGCAATGGAGATGATGTTTATTACATGGACTCTCATAATCCTATACATGTTTACCAGGATGATGACGTTTTAGTGTGCGAGTCAAGGCCAGGTATACAGAGAGGGTTTATGGATGCAAAAACGTATAACTGGTCAGCTGCTGAACTTTATGTTTTACTCCATCGCAAGTTCAATGAAAATATTGATACTCCCATGTTCTTTCCCCTGTTATCAGGCCAGATGATATATAGCGCTAGAGCCATGGGTGATGCGTTGAAACAGCACGGCCACGGTGAACCTTTGCTGTTAGAAGCGTATGTAAATGAGTTAATAGCCGAAAGGGTTAAACAAGGAAGAATGGCTGGTACTTTGCTGTTTGATAAAGAACCTGTCAACCATTTTATTGAGCATAAGATTGACATGAGGCAGCATACTGGGCCAATGATAGAGAGGTTTCATTCTTCTACAAAGAGTCCAAAAGAGTTTTACGACGAAGAAATCAAACCCGAGTTTGAGAAGATGCCGGAGATTGAGAGGATGTGGGTTTTCTGTGGGTTTCTTTATGGGTTTGTTAGGTCTAATGTTTCAGATTTTGAGGACGTCTTAAGATTGGTGCATTCTGATTTTGGACTTTTTCCAAGCCTTTCAATGGACATGATTCTGGATACATTTTTTCTTAATGAAAGGAACTCAACAGTTACTGATGTAATGAGAGAATTGTGTAGGTATGAACGAGATAAACAAGGTCAGACTATGGAAGCAAGAAGGGTTTATACATCTAGAAGGCCTGCACTTAGCTTGGATAGTATTGCGGCTCCGTAATGTTTTTATACTTTTGACTTATTATTTTATTTATGAGACCTTGGTTTATTGTATTTGTAATTTTGATTCCTCTTATTTTGATACTGGGTTCTGCTAGATTGGTTGTGTTTAATACTTCGTTGCATGAAAGGTTGTTTGTAATTGCAGATGTTCCTTTCGACAATGCCGGTGAGTTGAATGATGATGTAATCGGTTATCTTAAAGGTGATAAAGAGAAAGTAGAGACAGATGTGTTTACTGATAAAGAAAAGGATCATCTTAGGGATGTCAAAGTCTTGATTAATGTTCTGTTGTGGGTGTTGTATGCTTGTATTGGTTTGTTTGCTGGCCTATTTTATTATTTTTATAAAAAAGATAAAAGATTAATAATGAAACGGTTGTTCTATGGAGGGATATTGACTTTGCTTATCCTTGCTATAGGAGTTATTATGTTCTTGGTTAACTTTGACTTTGCATTTAGTTTGTTTCATCATATCTTTTTTCCGCAAGGGAATTATGTGTTTAGAACTAATCTGCCTGTTTTGTATAACGGGTTCTGGTATTTTAGTATCAGTTTAAGGATTGTGGTTTATTCTGCTCTTGTGGCTGGTGTGTTAGTTGTGCAGAACTGGATTAAAAGAAAATAATGAGCATCAGCAGTTACATCCGTATAGGGATTTCATCCCTATCACCCTGTAGCGCATTACTCGATTTGCTCGTAATGCACTGAGAATAATGAGCATCAGCAGTTACTTCCGTTCATCATCTAGTCAGCCGGGAATAACTTCATCATCTGCGTGTGAGAATAATTGATGTTTGTTTATAAATCTAATGACAATTTCTTTTATTCCCATCCCTTATTATCATCCTTTTTCTCCTTGTCAAGCTGGTCAAGATGCTTATTCAGAGCCCAGCAAGGGTACTCAGGACAGTAGTTGTTGCAGGATCTTAGGTTTTTTGGACAGTCTGGTACTTTCATATTGATGATTATTTCTTTTATTTATTAATTATTTCTTATTCATCAACTAGTGGTTACAAAACGAAACATTTAAATACTATGAAACTATACTGTACTGTATGACTACTAAAATTGAGGCTAGGGCCCTTTCAAGGGCTGGTTGTATTCATTTTAGGTAGTTCTAGTTCTATAAATAGTCTAATATACAACCGTAATTTTGTACAAAACCTAGATTCTTCTATATCAAAACGCAGTAGTGGTGTAAGGGTTAGCACAAGAGCCTGTGGAGCTCTGGGTCTGAGTTCGAATCTCAGCTGCTGCTCTATTCTAAAAACATTTATAAATCAAAACTTAATAATGGTGTTATAAAATGAAACTGCAAAGAGCTAAAGGTACAAGGGATTTTCCGCCAGAGGAGAAGATATTAAGGAATTATGTAGTCGATACTTTGAGACGAGTGTTTGAACTTTACGGGTTTCCGCCAATGGAGACTCCTATAATCGAGAGGTTTGATGTGCTTGCAGCAAAGTATGCAGGAGGTGCAGAGATCCTTAAAGAGATGTTCCAGTTAACAGATCAGGGCGGTAGAAAGCTTGGGTTAAGGTATGATCTTACAGTTCCTTTCTCAAGGTATGTTGGGATGAACCCTACAATGAAGATGCCGTTCAAGAGGTATGCAATTGGCCGCGTGTTTAGGGACGGTCCAATCAAGTTAGGAAGATATAGAGAGTTCTGGCAGTGCGACTGTGATGTTGTTGGCTGTAAGAATATGACTGCAGAGGTCGAACTTATCAATATTGCGTTAACAGCCTTTGAGAGGCTTGGGCTGAATGTTAGATTGGAGGTTAACAATAGGAAACTTCTTGATGCTTTGCTTGATGCACTCGGTATCTCTGATAATAAGAAGATCGATGTTATACTGACTATTGATAAATTAAAAAAGATTCCTAGAACAGAGCTTGTCAAGGAGTTGAAAGAAAAGGGTTTGAAAAATCCTGATAAGTTGTTGAATGTGTTTGAGGTTAAAGGCTCTAACAAGGAGAAGATTGAGAATATTAAAAAAATTATAAAAGAGGATTCAGACTGCCTTAAAGAGCTGGAAGAGATATTTGCATTAGTTAAAAGTAAGAAGGTAGAGTTTAATCCTGCTTTAGCACGTGGTCTTGCGTATTATACTGGTACAGTTTTTGAAGTGTTCATGAACAATTCTGATTTCACGTCAAGCCTGATGGGGGGTGGCAGGTTTGACAATATGATCGCTGATTTCCTGGGAACAAAGAAAGAGTTTCCTGCTGTTGGTATAAGTTTTGGTGTTGAGCCTATCTCGGAGATGCTGAAGTTAAAGAAGAAAAGAGATGAGAGGTCTGTAACCAAAGTCTTTGTCATACCTATAGGCACTAAGAAGGAGTCTATGAACATTGCGGCTGAGCTAAGAGCACAAGGTATAAACACAGAGATTGATATCATGGACCGTGGCATAAGCAAGAACTTGGACTATGCTAACTATTACAAGATTCCTTTTGTGGTGTTTGTGGGAGAGGAAGAGCTTAAGAAAAAGAAAGTGAAACTAAAGAATATGGATACTGGAGAGGAGAAGTTTCTTGCAGTGAAAGATATTCTTAAAGTAGTTGCAGATTAGGTTCGTCGTGGATTCTGAAATCATTTACATAAATGCCCTTTCCCTTGAATGGTCTTTCTATTGCTTGCCTTATTTGGTCGTAGGTACCTGCAATTGGAACATCGACAACCATGTCTCCTATTCCGCCAAACAGGTTAGGGTCTCCGTCTTCTAAGAGTGTTCCTTTCAACAGCTCATCAATGCGTTCGCAAGCTTCCTTGTCCTCATACGTTAATGAGATTCCTATGTTCATGATTGCTTATTTTTTGTTTTTCTATTTTTAAACTTTCTGTAACAATAATCTTTTTATTAAATCCTCATATTGCCTTTGATATGGCCAATGCAAAACCCGTTTATAGCAAGCATCTGCTCAAATGCCAAGAACACGGCACTTTAGAAAGGATGGTTATTGACGGTTCTGAAGAAGTTAACAAAGGAAAGCCTATCTATAGGTATGTTTGTACTAAATGTTACTTGAGCGGAAATGGTAATCATCATATAGGTTATGAGTGTCCTTTGTGCGGTCTGGTTAAAGGTTCTTATTACATAGAGACCCAAGAAGACGCTGAAAAGATAGACCCTGCAGAGACACTGCACTTTAGAAGGGTTGTGCAGACCTTCCTTTACAGATGTTCTATCTGCAATACTAAGTTAGGTAAGCATCAAAAGGTCAAAATTGAGAAGCCAACCCTCGATATGTTAAAAGAATAGAAACATTTTTAAGCCTGGATTCAATAAATTCTGGTATGAAAGAGGTTGTTAGTTTAGCTAAAAAGTTGATATCTTTTCCTACTATTGCTGAGAATCTTAAAGAGAAGCACAGATGTATTGATTTTGTGATGGCTTATCTGAAAGGAACTGGGTTAAAGTTAAAGAAGTTGGAGTTTGATGGAATTCCTTCTCTTGTGATAAGTTTTGATGGAAAGAAAAAGCAAAAGGTATGGATGAAC
>JAHWHD010000024.1 GCA_019323525.1 Candidatus Woesearchaeota archaeon | reverse complement strand
TTAATATATTGCTGAACGAGAAACCTTTATGCGGTTTAAAGTCTTTTGTGCAGAACAAAGGAATCAAAGAGCTGAACAACAGAACAGATATAATTAGCAATAATACTTTAAACCCGAATATCAATATGATCGCACCACCCAAGACAGGCCCAATTACTGAGACCATGCCCGGAAGTGAAAATATATACCCTGCTTGTTTGCTTACTTTTTTCTTCTTGCTAAACTTTGCAAATAACGAATGGAGCGGTATCCAGTAGAAAGCGCTTCCAAATCCTTCAACAACACTGATAAAAGCAAGATGTCCAAAATTTACAGTATTCAGAAAGAAAAGCAATACGAAGAATAGTATATAGAATGGAATACTTAGCATTATAAGGTGCTTAAGCCCGTATCTTTTACCTATTCTTGCAGTAAGAAGCGACGCAACACCAAACACAACAAATGTCATAATGTAATATGTAAATACAGTATTCAGACCAAACCCCAACTTAATGAGATATATGGGAATAAAGATTATTCCCATGCTTAGAGCAAAACTCCTTATTGCAAGATTAAGGTATATCTCAACAATCTCAGACTTCAACCATCCATGATAATGTAAATGTTTTCCATGCATGTTAAAAACCTACAATTGCTAATGCGATATAACCTGCAACACATCCGATGCTAAGGTAAGGCATTGCAGGATAAAACCTGTCCTTTTTTGCCGCGAGTAACAGCCATGACAGGGCAATAGTTGTAGCAACCACAACAATTATTGCTTTAATGAATGCAACCTGCACTGAATTTGTCAGCATCAGCTGTTTAAGTATTACTCCTGCAAACAATAACGTAAAACCAATATCTCCTCCGCCTAGTACGGCTGTCTTAAGCTTTTTCAATTTCCCGGCTTTCTTTACCCTTGCAGTCATCTTAGGAAGTTTATACGGAATCAGCAAACCAGCAAAAACCTTGCTTTTTGTTTGGAATTTTGCTAGTTTAACCATGTGTTTACTTTTCCATACAGCAATCATATCATATATCGATATCAAAATAAGCAGAATAAACGCCCCAACCACATTTAATATTGGCACGAATATTGCAGCCAACCCTCCGTATATGAAGAGCTCTGTTCCGTTATGGACTAGAATGTTAGGTCTAAAAACCTTCCAGACGCCAAGAACAAATGCTAGTATTACTGCATATGTCTGGTGCATGAACGCTCCAAACGCAATCGACATAGCAACCCAAACACTTATGAAAAACCAAAACTTCCAAAGGTTGATTCTCTGGAACCTTATCAACAGCAACAATAGCCCTGTCCCGATTAGAATCGCGACTATCAGCCAGATGTAAGACGTCTGCTGCTCAATCTCAGGACGTTCAAGATTGTAAGGCAGTTTTGCCCATGTAACATTTCCAGTCTCCTGAGTTGCTTCGTGATCAATGTATTGGTTGATGATTGCTAACCCAATTATCTGTGCAAAAAAGAAAACTGCTACTAGTATCAGTGTGACTTTAACTGTATGTTTCATCCTCTTTTTCACTCTATATTTAAAAATAGATTATATAAAAATCTATCTTTTTTAGGAAGTTATAGTAAGGTTTATAAACGTAAAATCAAACATTTAACACAATGGCAAACAAAACAATCGATCCTTGGGGTTCAGGGCTTGTTGAAGATTATGAGAAGATTATCAAAGATTTTGGGTTAGAAGTCTTTAATCCAAAACTATTCCCTGATCCGAACAGGATGATGCGCCGCGGAGTTGTGTTTGCAGGCCGCGATTTCAAACAAATATCAAGCGCAATAAAAGATAACAAACCATATTATGCACTAACAGGTTTCATGCCTTCAGGAGACAAACTTCACTTTGGCAACAAGATGGTGGTTGAGAACCTTCGGTATTTTCAGGACCATGGCGCAGAAACATATATTCTTGTTGCAGATTTAGAAGCTGCTGCTGCTCGCGGAGTCACACTTGACGAGGCCAGAAAACGCGCTTTAGACTTCCATATCCCTGCATTCATCGCCTTAGGTCTTGACCCCAAAAAAGCAAGGTTCTATTTCCAATCCGAAAATGTTAAGGTAACACATATTGCATCAGAATCGTCTAAAAAGGTTACAGCCAATGAATTCAAAGCAGTCTACGGGACTCTCGACCCTGGCAGGATATATTCGGCTTTCACCCAAGTCGGCGACATACTTTATCCACAGCTGGATGAACGTATGCCAGGAATTATTCCAGTAGGTATTGACCAGGATCCGCATATACGGTTAACTCGCGACATAGTTAGAAGGACAAAGCAGAGATTCAATTTCTTTGCACCTTCAGGTATTTATCACAAGTACACTCCTGCTTTGGATGGAGATCTTAAGATGTCCAAGTCAAAACCAGAGAGCGTAATAGATCTGCCTGAAGATATTAAATCAGTCACTAAGAAGATTATGAGGGCCAAGACAGGCGGACGAGATACTGTTGCAGAACAAAAGCAGAAAGGCGGAGAACCCGAAAAATGTATTGTTTTCGAACTGTATAAGCAGCACCTGATAGAAGATGATAAAGAACTGCAAAGGATTTACGACGAATGTAAATGCGGCAAACTTACATGCGGCGATGACAAGAAACACTGTGCAGAACTGATGACTAAATTCATGCAAGAATTTGAGAAAGGCATTGCTAAAGCAAGGAAAAATTTAAATAAACTAAGTTTCATTAAGTATTAATCAAATATCAATCAAGTACAAAAAAAGGGGTGTATAGTATGGCAAAAAAATCAAAATCATCTAAAAAGGGTTCTAGGAATAAATCTAAAAAACGTTCAAAGCCAAAGAAAAAAACAAGAAAAAAAGCTGTTAAAAAGACGATAACAAAGAAGAAGGCAGCAAAAAAGGTTTCTAAGGCGCGGCTTAAAAAAGTTGGAAAGCCTGTCGAGATAAAAACGAAAAAAAGAGTTTCTGTCTTCAAGAGAAGGCCGCTGCCAGCATCATTCATGCTTATCGGCATATTCGGCCTTATAGTCACTGCTGTTTACACAGTATCTGGCAAGGTCCCTCTTACTTGGGGTTTTACGTTTATAGTATTTTTCTTGATAATGTTCATTGCAGCACTGGTCTCTCTGGAACCCAACCCTGGAGAAATTTAAGTTTTGTGCAGACTATCAAATTTTTCTTTACATTTATTCTCTTTAAAATGCACTGAATGGCTTGCCCTTTTCTCGAATAAAGATATCGCAATTTTTACCATGTCTGACTGGTAGTCATTAAGCCCCTTGCCTTTCATAATTTCTTTCGCGTCTTCCACACACTCTTTCATTAGCGATATGTTCTCATCCCTTGCTTTAGATTCAATTTCTCCTTCTTCATGCTCGTCAAGGTAGATCTCCACCCATTTAGGGTAATTACTTCCCTCTACTGTCTTTGGAAACTGTTTTGAAAATGTCATAATCAACTAAACTATTTGAGATTTTTATTATTTTGTATCTTAAAAAATAAATGTTGTAACAACTATTATGATTATAGTTCAAACCGTTCCTTAACCTCTCTTAATGCGGTAGGGGCAGACCCTCCGTGCCAGCTAAACCTTGGCCGTATCTGTACAGGATACATCCTCTCGTTCATATCGTCTATCACCAACGCCGCCCCTTTAACCCGCGGGAGGCTGTTAAGCTCAGAATCCAGCCCTGCCCTGAAATAAGACTGCATCAATGTTCCAAGAGCATCGATATCAATCTTTGCAGTAATCCTGTGCGAGATGATTATGTCCGCCTGGGTCATAACATCAGTATGTATTTTGCCTGGCTGCTGCGAAGCAAGAATCAAAGAAATTCCTGGCTCTCTGCCTTCTCTTAAGATGGTTATTAGCGGATCAGTCGCTAGAGTCTTGCCCTCTTTTGGAAGAAACTCATGGGCCTCATCGATGATTAGCCAAACTAAAGGCATTTTCTCAGCTTCCTCTTCTTCGGCAGGGAAAAAATGCACAGCTTCTGTAACACTAGCATATTCTTCTGTTTTTCTTGCAGTCAGTCTTTCTATGAACAATTTCTGTGCCAGTAGCCCTATCACAAGAGACTTGATCGCCCATCCGTTCGGAATCCTCGCGTAAGCACTCACATCAAGAACAGTCACTTTACCTCCAATTGCAAGATCTTTTAACTCTGTACCTTTGTCAGAGAAAAGCCCCCACGTTTCCGCATTCTCAAACCTATTGATCGCAGCATTCTTAGTATGCTCATCAGATGTCCTATCTCTTTTAAGCTCTTCTACAATCTCGTCCATTGTGAAATGTTCTTTTTCCTCTTTTAACTTGTTGATTACCTTTTCAACAAGGACGCCTATCGGTTCAAGAGGAGATATACCAAATGTTATGCACCAATCAGCCGTGTTAAGCTCTGAAGGTCTAATCGAGAACGGAAAATCTGTTGGAATTCCTTTTTGCTTATATTCTTCGAAAAACCCCGCAGGAGTGAATATCTGGACGTCCAGGCCGCGTCCTTCAATCCCCCATTCCTCCAATAATCTTTCATCTCTGTGGTTCGGATACTTCATTGTCCAGTAAATGCCCATGGTATCTAGTATTATGCAGGCAAGCCTGTTCGATATCTCAGGTTCAAGCGAAGCCATGCCCTCAGCGATAACACCCATCGTATAGCTTTTTCCGCCGCCTCTTTTGCCGCACACAAACACAATATGGCTACTTGTCACATCCATGAGTATCTTATTTGCAAGAGAAGTTATCTGCCCCATCTTAACGTACTGTTTTGCAAGAAGTATTGTTCCCTTTTCTCCGAACTTATCAATATCTTGTCTGCTCCTGCCTAATATAATATTATAAACCATTGATTAAACCATTTAAACTTTAAATATAAAACTTTATTGAAACCATTCGGTAGTGAATACACTTCCGAAAGATTTATTTATTAGAACAAAACCTGTTCTGGGTATTTGGGGGTGTCAAATTTGGAAGAATCAGAATCTCAACCTAAAAGGGTTCGCGTAAGAACCGGAAGAATCATTACAATCATTGCAATTGTAGTAATTATAATATTGGCGTTTTATATATTTAAAAACTACAATCCGACTGGTGCAGCCGCAGCAAAAGTCAACGGCGAATCGATTTCTATGCAGGAACTTGACGAGCAGTACGAAAACATCCCTGATATCTATAAAGAATTTATTACAAAATACTCTTTACTAGAGCAGTTGATTACAGAGAAACTCTTGTTACAGGAAGCTGCAAAAGATCAAATCACCGTTACAACTTCAGAGATTGAGACTAGTATTGACCAGTTGCGTCAGTCAACAGGCCAGACTGTTGAGGAATTTGAGCTGTCTTTAGAGCAGCAAGGCATCACATTAGACGAATTTAAGGAATACTACGAGAAACAGCTTTTGGTTTCAAAACTTCTTAACAAGACCATACTTGAGGAACTTGAGGTCACTGACTCAGAAGCTCTTGAATATTACCAGAAAAACCTGGATCTGTACCTTGCAGAAGCTCCGCAGGCGCATGCAAAGCATATACTTGTAGAGACAAAGAAAGAAGCAGAAGAATTGATCGATAAGCTTGATGATGGAGATAATTTTGCAGATCTTGCAAGAGAATACTCCCTTTGCCCAACAGCTTCAAAAGGTGGCGATCTCGGATTTTTTAGACGTGAAGAGATGGTTAAAGAGTTCTCAGATGCCGCGTTTGAACTTAATATCGGAGAGTACACTAAAGAACCTGTTCAGACAGAGTTCGGGTGGCATGTCATATTAAGGGAACCAAGAAAGATAGTATTTGAGGATGCAAAATATTCAATAAAGGAAGCTCTACTTGAACAAAAACAAAAAACAGCTCTTGACATATACCTAAAACAGCTAAGGAACAATGCCGATGTTGAGATTTTCATAGAAGCGGAAGAACCAGTAATCACAATTACAGAAGATGATTACTGTTTCACTGATTACGGTTTGACAAAAGACACAGTATTGTTCTACTACATTGACTCATCCAAGTGTCCAGAGTGCCAGCAGATGATCCCTATCGTAGAAAACTTAGAATCTCAGGGATACAACATATACTATGCAGATATAGCTGATAAACCATCACTAGGAGTCTTGGACGCTTGCTTTAACGACAAGGTTGAAGGAAAAGCGCCTTTGTTCATCTGCGCAGGTTCAGGAGCAACAAAACTGGGAAAGTACAGCGAATCTTCTTTGAAGAAATTCCTGGATTCTTGTTCTTAAATTTATTTTGCTTTTTTAAATTAATGATAGAACTAATTATAATAAAAATAATAAAAATATAAATAATTATAAATCGCTTACAGTCAATAGTCTTACTCTTGTCTCATTCTGCCTGACTTTGGCATCCATCGCAACAGCATACTTGACATTGATTCTTTCAGCAGTCTGAACAAGAATCCTGTCTATGCTTCCATCGAATACAACAGCATGGACCCCTGTTAGACCCTTCAAAGTTGTTGCAAGCTCTGTGACTGGAACCTTTCCAAGAATGTTCTGGTTCTCATCAAGAATGTATGCTCCTCTTGTCCCTATCAAATCTTCGAGCATGTTCTTGAAAGATGTTTTCTGTTCAGTCGAAAGCCTTGATTGTGAATATTGCGGTCTCCTGTTGTTGAAGTTTGTTGGCTGTGGCCTCTGCGGCCTATTGCTGTACTGTTGCTGCAGAGGTTGTTTTTTCTTTTGCTCTTGTTTATTATCAGATATTTCAAGCTTCATCTGTTCTGCTGAAACCTTGCTTCTGATTGATTTATGGATCTCTTTCTTTGTCAGTTCTTCAACCTCTTTGCCGTCTGGAGCCTTTGTTATAAAGTCTACTTCGGCAACCTGTAACAGTTCCTTGATATTAAGGTCTCCGCCTCTGTCTCCATCGACAAACACAGTAACTATCTTTTGCTTGCAAAGCTCTACGATGGTCTGTGGAACAGAAGTGCCATTGATAGCGATACCGTTCTTAATGCCGTGCTTTAGCAAGTTTATTACATCTGCCCTGCCCTCGACAATAATGATTTCATCAGACTCTTCAACAGCAGGTCCTGCAGGTAGCCTGTCCTTACCGTATTCCTTTATTTCCATAACCCTGACAGAATGTGCAACTTCGTCAGCGATTTCTTGGCTGTCAGGTATTACTCCGTCCATCATTTTCTTTAATAGTTCTTTGGCCCTTTCTATAACAAACGCTCTTTTGCTGATCCTTACGTCTTCGATGTTCTCAACAGCAATTTTAGCATTGCACGGACCGATTCTCTGGATCACCTCAAGAGCTGCTCCAACAATGGACGTCTCTGCTTTGTCTAGAGACGAAGGGATCACTATGCTTCCGTTAGTTTTTCCCGACCTCGTCTCAACATTGACTTCTATCCTGCCAATCCTTCCGCTTCTCTGAAGTTCCCTTAATTCAAGATCAGAACCAAGCAGTCCTTCAGTCTGGCCAAATATCGCGCCAATAACATCCGGCCTGTCAACCACACCTTCTATATTGATATTTGCATGAATAATGTACTTTGCTGATACTGGGCTGATTTTTCCCATAACTCTCGCCTCCGAGAGAGAAACCTACCTAACATCCAACACGTTTTTTGTGAGTGAATTCTGTGAATGATGATAAGCTTCTCATTTTATTTCTGAAATAGAACTAACTTATTCTTGTGAACATGAAATGATGAATGAATGATGAAAGGTTCTATTTCGTGATGTTTGTTGCCCGAGACACTAACTCCCAAGCTCATTGCTTGGCTTTGCCGAAAGCTCCATTGAGTACTCTCGTGTCGGGCTGTTTTATGCAAGAGTGTCTTGATCTCCTTGCCAAAACAAAAGTTTCAGCTTGAACAAGGACCCATTTGCATTATTTTTTTTGAAAGTTTTTGTATTATTTAAACTTTGTTAAAAAACCCCTGGCAAGCGCCTGCCGAAACAAACGCTTGCTGGGGAAAAAGAGGTGATTATGAAAACCCAAAAAAACCCTGAAACAGGGTTTTTCTGGGAAAAGAGGTGTTTAGATAACCTTGATATTAACAATTATGTCAGTAATCACCGATTACCAAATGAAAAGCCTTGCTCCTCATTCGCTACCATTAAGTAGGTGCACCTCATATTTAAAGCTTTCCCCTGTTCACCACTCTAAAGTCGTTTCTTTGGTGCGACAATACTTACATTGTAAGTATTTTTTAAAAAAGATTTATATAAGTGGCCTTTTTAAGATTCAACATGGCAAAAATTTCAAGAGAAAAATGGAAGATTTATCAAAATGTTTTTGATGAATTCACACTTAGAACCCTATTTAAGTTAAGTTCTCAGGGCCATTTCATTGAGCTAAAAAGCCCGATTTCAATAGGGAAGGAATCTAATGTATTTTCAGCAACAACTCATAACGGTTTGATTATTGTCAAGATATACAGGCTTGAGTCTTGTGATTTTAATAGAATGTACGATTATATTAAGCAGGATCCGCGTTACTTAGGTCTAAGAAAACACAAAAGAAAAATTGTTTTTGCCTGGACCCAACGCGAGTTTCGAAATATAATGAAAGCAAGGGAAGCTTCAGTCCATGTCCCAAAACCAATAGCATTCTTAAACAACGTTCTTCTCGAAGAGTTTATCGGAGACAAAACTCCTGCTCCAAGACTTAAAGATGTAGAACTTAAGAACCTGAAATCATTCTTTAACAATGTGGTTTCAAATATGAAAAAATTATATCGCGCAGGCCTTGTTCATGCAGACCTCTCAGGATTTAACATACTAAATTATAAAAACAACCCTGTGTTTATTGATTTTTCTCAGGCAACTCAGACAAACGCTCCAAACTCTGAAGAGTTGCTTCTTAGAGACGTAAAGAACGTATGTGTTTTTTTCACAAAACGCGGCCTGAAAACCGACATAAATAAAGTTTTGAAGGAGATAAAGAGCTAATATGGAATACTCTTATGAACTAAAAGTCCCAAAAGAGCGAATCGCTGTACTTATCGGTAAAAAAGGCGAAATCAAGAAAGAGTTAGAGGAACGTACAAATACAAAGATTATAGTAGACTCAAAGGAAGGAGACATACAAATTAGTGGCGATGACGCTCTCGGACTATACAGTGCAAGGGAGGTTGTCATGGCTGTTGGTCGCGGTTTTAATCCTGAAACAGCAATGTTGTTGTTAAAAGCAGATTATGTTCTCGAGATACTCAATATCAAAGAGTTCTGCAAAACAAAGAATTCAGAGCTTAGATTAAAAGGCCGCGTTATCGGAAAGGAAGGAAAATCTAGGAGAACAATAGAAGATCTGACAGAGACATACATAACAGTATATGGAAAGACAATTGCAATAATCGGAGAAGCAAATAATGTATTGAACTCTAAAAAAGCCATTGAAACTCTATTGAAAGGCGGGACCCATGCATCAGTGTACCGTTGGCTGGAAAGAAAGCGAAGGGAGCAAAAAAAAAGAAGCACTTCTTTCCAATGAATAATTAAATTTATAAATGATGGCTTTTAGAATTTTATTAAATGGTACAAACACAGTTATCTGAAACATCTAAGACACAGACAAAGGCGCATGAGTTAGCGAAAGCTCAAAGAGAGATAGGTGTTGCAGAGTTTTTTGCAAAGAACCGCCATCTTTTGGGATTTGATAACAAGCGAAAGGCTTTGATGACTACTATAAAGGAAGCAGTTGATAATTCTCTTGATGCATGCGAAGAAGCACGAGTACTTCCAGAAATAATAGTGGAAGTCATTGAGATGGGAAACGAAAGATTTAGGATTGTTGTAGAAGACAACGGTCCTGGAATAGTTAAACGCCAGATTCCAAACATTTTTGCTAAATTACTATACGGAAGCAAGTTCCATAAGCTAAAACAAAGCAGGGGGCAGCAAGGCATAGGCATCTCTGCTTCTGTGATGTATGGCCAGCTCACAACAGGAAGGGCGGCTCGCATTTTATCTAAAATACATCCTAACGAGCCTGCTCATTACTATGAACTAAAACTTGATACTCAAAAGAATAAACCTGAGATTGTAAAAGAAGAGAAAAAAGATTGGAAAAAGGATCAAGGCACAAGAGTAGAGATTGATCTGGAAGCATCGTATCAGAAAGGTAACCAGTCGATTGACGAGTATTTAAAACAAACAGCCATTGTGAATCCACATGCCACGATTATATATACTAATCCAAAAGCAGAACAGATAATTTTTCCAAGAGCTTTAGACAAGCTCCCAGAAGAACCAAAAGAGATAAAACCCCATCCGTACGGAGTCGAGCTTGGGGTTATGCAGATGATGCTAAAGACTACAGAAGCCCGCACATTACAATCATTCTTGACTAATGAATTTACAAGGGTCGGCTCAGGCACTGCTAAGCAGATCTGCGAAAATGCGCGACTTCTGCCTAACACAAAACCTGAAGAAATGTCGCGTGAAATGGTAGAACACCTGATGAAAGGGATTGAGAATACAAAATTGATAAATCCTCCTACTGACTGCGTATCTCCAATAGGCTCCGCAGCTCTTGAAAAAGGCCTCAGAAAAGAGATCAACGCTGAGTTTTATGTAGCAACAACAAGGCCTCCATCAGTATATCGGGGAAACCCGTTTGTTATCGAAGTAGGAATTGCATACGGTGGCGAACAGAATGCAGAGGGCTCAATCAATCTTCTAAGATTTGCTAACAGAGTCCCACTCTTATTCCAGCAAGGTGCCTGCGCATCAACAAAATCAGTTGTGGATACGAATTGGAGGCCTTACGGTCTGTCTCAGTCCCAAAAGTCGCTCCCAATAGGGGCTTGCACTATAGCGATACACATAGCATCTGTTTGGGTGCCTTTTACCTCTGAAAGTAAGGAAGCAATTGCTCACTATCCGGATATTATCAAAGAGATGAAACTTGCGCTTCAAGAATGCGGAAGAAAACTCGCTTCTTATGTTAAGAAAAGACGCAGAATCAAGGAAGAAGGCAAAAAGCGAAGCTACATTGAAACATTCATACCCCATGTCAGCGAAGCATTAAAAGAGCTTCTTGGACTAACAAAAGCAGATGAACTCAAAACCAACGAGTTACTCAAGAAATTGCTTGAAAAAAAGCGTGGAAAGCTTGATGATCTAAAATTCGACCCCTCAAAGAACGAGGATTATGATGAAGGATTTGCTAATATAGGTAAAGAATCCGATGAAGAGGAATATGAAGACTAAAATGAGCACTAAAAAATCAAACAAAAAATCTGTTATTGAAAATATAAAGGATATTGCCAATTCAGTGTACAAATCAATAATAAAGAAGAAATCTCCAGAGGTTTCATCTCCGCTTAGAAGCCTTTCTAATGTTAAGTATGATCCTAAAGATGGTTATT
>JAHWHD010000005.1 GCA_019323525.1 Candidatus Woesearchaeota archaeon | reverse complement strand
CAGACTTAAAAGTGGCTGGTTTAAATCATCCTTTGATAAGGTTTGCTGTAACTATCTAGCTTCTAAAAAACATAAAATTATTTAAAGATTGAAATTCTGAGTCTGGGTATGCTAAAGATGGATTTAAGCCAGATTCTGGAAAAGATTAAGGAAAAATCAGGTTTGTCAATTGAGGAAATTAATTCTAAAATCGAAGCTAAGCTGCAGCAGTTGTCTGGTTTAATATCAAAGGAGGGTGCAGCACATATTGTGGCCAATGATTTAGGTATAAAGCTTTTTGACCAAGTTTCTGGAAGATTGCAGGTGAAGAATATCTTATCAGGCATGAGGAATGTTGAGTGTGTTTGTAAAATCGCGAAGAAGTATGAAATACGAACATTCCAGAAAGGAGATTCTACTGGAAAGGTGATGTCAATGATTGTTGGCGATGAGACTGGTAGCGTAAGGTTGGTGCTCTGGAATGATCAAGTCGAGAAAGCAGACGCGCTTGTTGAAGGCAATGTCATAAAGATATCTAATGCTTATGTACGTGAAAACAATGGGAGAAAGGAGATACATCTTGGGGAAAAGGGTGTTTTAGAGATAAACCCTGATGGGGAAAAAATTGGTGATATAAAACAGACAGGTTCAGCTAACAGGAAGGAGATAAAAGAACTTGTTGAAAACGATTCGAATGTAGAGATACTGGGGACAATCGTCCAGATATTTGATATGAGGTTTTTTGAGGTATGCCCGCAGTGCGGTAAACGTGCAAGGATGGGCGATTCAGGGTACCAGTGTCCTGAGCATAAGGTTGTTACACCTGATTTTTCTTATCTCTTGAATTTTATAATCGATGACGGTACTGAGAATATTAGGGCTGTTTGCTTTAGGAATCAAGTACAGAACTTAGTAAAGAGGGGGCACCAAGATTTATTAGTATATAGACAAAATCCTGAAGCTTTCAATGATGTTAAGCACGAACTTCTTGGCAAGATTGTAAAACTTGTTGGAAGGGTTAACAAGAACGAGATGTTTGACAGGGTTGAGTTTGTAACTCAGCTTGTTTTTCCTGATCCAGATCCTGATGAAGAGATAAAGCGTTTAGAGAGCGCTTAAATAGAAACGTTTATATTTCTAGAATCTATCTTTGGATAAGGGGTGATTTGATGAATAAAATCATATTTGTATTTACAATGTCCATGCTTTTGATGGTCTTTCTTACAGGCTGTGGTGAGGACAGCATGGCTAAAATGACCGAAGAACTAGCCCTGGCAAAATTTGAATCAAGCTTTGTTAATGATGTCGGGTCAATAGCTTATGACTTTGGCTATACAAGAATTGTTGAATATTATATTCCAATTGGATACGATGAGGTTTGTTTTTCTATGGATGGAATGGTGACTCTTAAATCTTCAAAGGAGCACCATTCTTTTAATGTCGAACTTATGAGGATTGATGAGGATTTCTGTGTGAAAACTCTCGATTATGGTTTGAAGCTAAGGATTGAGGGTAAAGGTGACCATGCACAAGTTTCCCTTAGTTAGAAACATTTTTATATCCTTTTTCTAATTATTATCTCATGCTAGCCAAGACACATTTAGCTTTCGGATTCTTGTTTGGTCTAGTTTTGCTTCCTTTTGTTCCGGGGAACAAGTACATCTACTTTGCAATTGTATTGGCAGCGTCTCTATTGCCAGATATTGATTCTCCAAGAAGCAAGGCAAGCAGAAAACTTGGGTTGATAGGGAGTGTGACAAGGACCTTTACAAAACACAGAGGGATCTTCCATTCCTTATGGATACCTTTAGTATTTGGCGCTGTGCTTTGGTACTTTGTAGGTCATTTCTATGCTGTTGCGCTTGTGGTGGGTTATGGATCGCACCTGCTTATAGATGGTTTTACAAAAGCAGGGATAAATTTCTTGCACCCCTTCTCTACTCTTAGATTACAGGGTTTTGTGCAGACAGGGAGTTTTCTTGAAACTTGTTTGTTTTTTGTTTTTGTAGGAGTTTCAATAGCTAAACTTCTGCCGTTTATATAGCACTGGACAAGCCACTGGACATATTGATTCTTGGGTTTGAGGCCTTGTATTTAACGAATTCCTAAGAATCTTGGAGCCACTGGACACTGGACAAGTATGCGTGTGAGGTATATAAACGATTTCTGCTTATATATTATATGGGTTTGCTTGAAGCAAGCCTCACTCCCTGCCTGGAGCCAAGTTTTTGCTTGCAGCTCATAACCAAGGGCAGTTGAAATAAAATGCGAAAGCAATGGAGGTGGATAATATGGCATCTGAAGCTATATTACCTGAAATTAAGTTCAGCACTGGCGCTATACAAGTGACAGTGTGGAACAATGAAGCTCAGTCAAAGACTGGCGACAAAACTGAGTACAAGACTGTATCTTTTGGAAGGAGGTACAAAGACAAAAATGGTGAATGGAAGTCTACTAATTCTTTAAGGGTTAATGACTTGCCAAAAGCAGTTATACTGCTCAACAAAGCTTTTGAGTACCTGGTTCTTAGGAACCAGGATTCAATCGAGGAAATAAATGTTGCAGTATAAAAACACTAATAAATGAGGTGATTATTATGTCAAGCAAAGCAAAATCAAGAGAATTAAATCTAATGGGGGATGTTAATATGGAAGATAATTTTGAAGCAAGGGAGGTTAATGAAGTTGCTGAGATTAACGATGCAGGGGAAGAAGAGAAACAAGAACCAAAAAAGAGAATCAAAGAAAAGACAGTCACAGACCTGCCAGGAGTAGGTGCTGCGACAGCAGATAAATTGGCAGCAGCAGGTTATAGCGATCTTTTGGCAATTGCGGTATCTAGTCCAGGCGAGCTTGTAGATGCAGCAGGCGTAACTGAAGCTTCAGCAAGGAAGATGATACAGGCTGCAAGGGACTCTTTAGAGATGGGCTTTGAATCAGGAGATGTTCTGTTAAAGAAGAGAGAAAACATTGTGAAGTTATCAACAGGCTCTAAAGCTTTTGATGATCTGATGGGTGGAGGTTTTGAGACTGGCGCAATTACAGAATGCTTTGGGGAGTTTGGTTCAGGTAAGACCCAGATTGGCCATATACTTGCAGCAAGCATGCAAAAGGTTTCTGATGATGCAATTGCAGTTTATATTGACACTGAGAATACGTTCAGGCCTGAGAGAATCAAGCAGCTTGCAGAAGGAATCAATCTTGACCCCGAAAAAGCATTGAAGAATATAAAGGTGGCGCGGGCATATAACTCTGACCACCAGATGCTTCTTGCAGAGAAGGTTGAGGATCTTATCAAGCAGGGCTTTAATGTGAAAATCTTAATAGTCGATTCATTGACTGCGCATTTCAGGGCTGAGTTTATAGGCAGGGGCACATTAGCAGAGAGACAGCAGAAACTTAACAAGCATATGCATGTTCTCTTAAAGCTGGCTGATATGCATAACCTGGCTGTCTATGTGACTAATCAGGTATCAAGCGATCCTGCTGCGTTCTTTGGAGACCCTACAAAACCGATAGGTGGCAATATTGTTGCGCATGCATCTACATTTAGGATTTACCTAAGAAAGGGCAAGAAAGGGAGCAGGGTTGCTAAGCTCATCGATTCCCCTAATCTTGCTGAGGCTGAGTGTAATTTCTATGTTGAGGTCGGGGGTCTTAGGGACATATAATTTATTTTTCTTTTTTTTTGCAAAAGTTTTAAATACTCTCAAAACACAGCTCATTCTGTAGCAGTTTTTACTGTTATATCTAAATTAGTGAGAGGGTGAATAAGAATATGTATGAAGGATATCAAAGAATGGTGCCACCTGTTAAGGAAGGCGAAGAAGTAGAAGTAACAATTGAAGCTGTCGGTGAAAAAGGAGACGGCATTGCAAAGGTCAGGAATTTTGTGATCTTTGTACCGAATACAAAGCAAGGAGACAGGGTAAAGGTCAGGATTACAAAGGTTCTAAAGAGAGTTGGTTTCGGAGAGGTAATCGGAGAGGCCCAATCTGCGCCTGCAGAGACTGAACCAGAACAAGAACGTGAACCTGAAGCTGAACCAGAACCTGAGTACGAAGATTCAGAGGATTTTGGTGAAGAAATGGATTAATTCAATAAATTATAAATATTAATTCTTATTTTTTTTGTTTATGAGATTGTTTATAGCAATAGATGTTCCTGAAGATGTTTCAAAGTATTTAGTTGGCATACAGAAGAAGGTCTCCAAGGTTCGTTCAAAAATAAATTATGTCAAGCATTTTCATATTACGCTTAAGTTCTTGGGTGAGGTTGACGATGTCGATTCTGTTAAGGAGAAACTAAGACAGGTTAGGTTTGAGAGGTTTAAGTTGATTTTGAGCAAGGTTGGCGTTTTTCCTGACACTGGTCTGATAAGAGTTGTATGGGTCGGCACTAATAATTATGAGAAGCTGAAAGATCTTCATGATCAGATTGAAAAATCGTTAGATGATTTCGAGGATAGGGACTTTAAAGGGCATATTACGCTTGGCAGAGTGAAGTTTATTAAGAACAGGAAGGATTTTAGAGACTATCTGGATACAATTAAGGTTGAGAGTCTGTCTTTTGATGTGGATGCTTTTAAGTTATATAAAAGTACATTGACTCCTGAAGGACCTGAGTATGAGGTTTTGGAGGAGTATGGGGTTGAGTGAGTGAGCAGCGTATTGCGGAGTGAAACGAAACAAGTTAGTCAATGCCTTTTCTCAAACCAAACCTTTTCCTGACTGTTGGGATTTCCATTATAATTTACTGTTATTTCTTCGCCTTTTCTTATGGGTTTTATCGCAATAAATATCACATTATTATTTATAAAATCCCGGTTGTATCTTGCATTGGGTTGATATGAGTGATTATATATCGAACTATAACCTAAAACAATGGCGCTTCCATTATTTCTCCAACCAAAATAATAATTGTACAATGAAGTATTATCAATTATTTTTGTATCTTCCTGATTTAATATAATTATTGGGCATACTTCAATAACTTCATCTTTTTTTATATCTTTTGTAGCAAAAATACCCTTGCCATGGATTTCCGATTTTTTAACTTGGACTTTCATCAATGTATGGTATAAGACAAAGCGTTAATAAAATTTTTGACTTTGAACCTAGCTTATATATTTCATTATTCTCTCTATGTTTATACCGCCACAACCTTTATATACAACCTCTTTTGATTCAGTATCTAGAGCCTAATCTCTTGGAGTCTTTCTAAGGGGTCTGCAATGGGCGATAAAGATTGCAGTAATATTTCGTTCTGAATTATTACTGACTAAATAGTGTAGGTGAGATGAAAATGAGCGAAGAACAGTTTTTGGTTGCACAGGATGTTTATCTAAAATCAGGTATACATATCGGTACAAAGTTCAGGACAAAGTACATGGCTGACTTTATATACAAGACAAGGTCCGATGGGTTAAGTGTTCTTAATCTACAGAAAATCGATGAAAGATTAAACGTGGCTGCTGCAATGCTAAGCAGGTATGAGCCTGAAGAGATTATCATAGTGAGCAGAAGAGAGAACGGTTGGAAACCTGTAAAGCTTTTCAGTGACCTTACTGGGATACAGGTTTTTGCAGGAAGATATCCGCCCGGAATCCTGACAAATCCAAACCTGAAGAATTATATTGAAAAGAAGATAATGCTTGTCACAGATTCGTGGCCTGACAGGAACGCTATTAAAGATGCGATCAAGGTCGGAGTTCCTGTGATTGCACTCTGCGATACGAATAACCAGAGCAACAACATAGACTTAGTAGTTCCTTGTAATAACAAGGGAAAGAAGTCGCTTGGCTTGGTATTCTACATTTTGGCAAAAGAGTATCTTAAAGCCAAGGGCGTAATAAGCAAGGATTCTGAGATGCAGTTTAATCTTGATGATTTTGTTGAAGAATAATTTTAAATTTAGTTTTTTTTAATTTTTAATTCTATTATTTTAATTTCGCTCTCTTTTATTCTATTCCAGTAATGCCTTTATCAATGATCTTGAAGAAAGCTTTTTTTTCTTCAGGTATGCTTCTATGTTTTCTCAGAATAAGTTTTCTTTTATTATCTATTGATTGAAGTTCTATCAAGCATTTGCTCCCATACTTAAGCAAGTCGCCTCCAACCATGCAGACCTTGTTCCTCTCATCAAAACTGGAATATATCTGGTTGGTTATCAATACAGGGATGTTCATCTTTCTTGCAATCTCGTTAAGGAAAGCAATCTGTTTTCCTAGCTCCCTATTAGTATCATATACATCCTCAGTTTTTCCCAGCTCAAGCCTGTATAGCATGGCAATAGTATCTACAACTATCAACCCTATTTTATCGTTTATAATCTCTTTGATCTCTTCAAATGACTTTTTCTGTTCCTCAAATGAGGTTGGCTTGTAGAAAAGTATGTTTTCGAGATGTTTTTCGTCTGCAATCTGTCTAAACCTTGCCACTGAGAAACCGCCTTCAGTATCAATGTAAATTACTTTTTTTCCTTGTTGTGCTATGGACTGGGCAGCCAAAAGGCAGAGGCAGGTTTTTCCAGAACCTGCGGGGCCGTAAATCGTGGTGATTATATCGGTCTCATAACCACCTTCAAGAATCTTGTTTATGATTTCGCACCCTGTGCAGACCTTTTTCATTTATATACTATTCACAAACATATTTTATAAAACTTACTAAATGCATTTAAATACTACTGCATATAAAAAAGGAGCGATGAAAGATAGAACGAGTATTTACCTTTGGCTTGTATTTATTTTAGTGGTGGGTGTGCGAATATACCTTGCAATGCAGGCTCATGGTTTTAGTGATGACACAGCTTATTTTAATCTTAGGCAGATTGAGTCTATCGCGAGTAAAGGATACCCTGATTTTCAGGATCAATTAAGTTATGGTGGAAGACTTTTTATTTTTCTTCCAGTATTCCATTATGTTCTGGCTTTTTTCGACCTTTTTATGCCTGCGGAATTAGTTGGAAAGATACTTCCAAACATATTCGCAGCGTGCCTGGTTTTTGTAGTGTTCTATATCACTTATGAGCTGTCTAAAGATGACAAGGCTGCGCTATTGAGCGCTTTTGTTGCGGGCTTTATACCCGTCTTTTTTCAAGAGACCTTGAATAAGCTCTCAATTTATTCTTTGGCTGTTCCTGCAATTTTCCTGTCAGCGTTTTTTCTTATCAAGATTAATTCAGATAAAAAGTACATCATACATTTTATAGCTTCAATATTTGTACTTTCTTTTATACACGCTTCATCTTTCATAATAATATTTGCCATGGTTTTATACATTCTTATAGTTAAGATACAAAGAATCAAGGTTCCTACATACATTCTAGAGCTTTTTGTGTTTTCAACATTTTTCATGATATGGTTGGAATTTTTATTGTTCAAAAAGGCATTTCTAGACCAAGGCATATTTTTGCTCTGGCAGAATGTTCCAAAGGAGATTGTTAGCCAGTACTTTGCTTCAACTTCAATTTTCTCGGCGCTTGTAGCCATAGGGTTTATCCCATTTCTGTTCGGACTCTATGTTGCTTATTCACACTCGTTTAAGACAAAGGATAACAATGTTCACCTTTTGTTTGGATTCGGACTAGGGGTTTTTCTTCTGCTTTGGCTGAGGCTTATAGAGTTAGAGCTCGGCCTTATCTTCCTCGGTGTTTTACTTACTATCGGGTTCGGAGTGGCATTCAGCTCTTTAATGAAATATATTGACCAGACAAAGTTCTCTTTTGTCAAGAAGTATGCAGTAGTAGTTATTTTTGTTTTAATATTAGTTACGTCTGTTGTTCCTAGTTATGTGGATGCTGCTAGAACTCTTGAGCATGTTCCTACAGAAAATGAGCTTAAAGCTCTTAACTGGCTTAGCACTGCAGATGACGGGGTTGTGTTAGCTACGCTCAAAGAAGGGCATCTAATATCTGCAATTGCAGGTAAAAGGAATTTTATAGATTCTAATTTCATGTTCATAGATGAAATAGACCAAAGGTATGCAGACCTGGACACTATGTACACTTCATTTTATACAACTAACACTGTCAGGCTGCTCAATAAGTACAATATAAGGTACATTTATTTTTCTGACCAGGCCAAAAGAAGATATGCGATTACAGAGCTTGGTTATCTATCTGATGAATGCTTTGAAAAGGTCTATGATGACGAAGTCAAGATTTATGAGTCGTTATGCACTTTGGAGGAAGAATGATGCTGCTCACTGAAAAAAAAGCAGTAATCTATCTTGTCCTGATTTTTGTAATATTTTGCAGCTTGTTCTTAGGGATCAGATCTTTAAAGTATGGTTCAATGCCTGCAGGAGAAGAGGCTTATTTCCATCTAAGGATTGCAAAACAGGTAGAGGCGCCTTCGACTGTTGTAGATGCTTTGATGTCAAGAGAGTATACGTTTAACCCTTATCATTTATTACTACATTACACACCTCCACAATTACAGAGTATCGTCCAGATGATACTAGCATTTTTAACAGTGTTATTCTTGTATCTATTACTAAGAAAGCTTGGCCTGGACCTTGAAAAACGGTTTTACCTTATCTCAATCCTGATAGTTTCGCCTGCCTTTATTTACATGGCAATGCTTTCAAATCCGCACGTTTTTGCGATTCTGCTTGGTGTGATGGCTTTTTATTTTTACTTTAACAAGAATCCTGTTGCAAAGCTATTTTTTGCGCTTTTGCTGATGGCTTTGCCTTTGTTTGGAATCATTGAGGCTGTTATCTCTATAGTCATCTTATTTGGATTGTATTTCACGAGCAGACAGAAATCTCTTTTGTTTTTGGCAGCTGCGCTCTTAGCTATTTATCTACTGAACTTTAATTTTGCAGTGAATTTTGCGTTGCAAGAGAATGCGCTTCAAAATTCAATCACTGACTTTGGGGGAATTATAGGCTTCGGGGTCTTCAATATTCTCTTGGCAGTTATCGGGTTCCTGCTAACATGGAGATATAAAAAACAACATTATGTACTTTACCTGATAGTCGCTTTATTATTTCTTAGTGTCAAGTTTCTCGGTACAACAACAAACATCTATCTAAATTTTATTTTTGCTTACCTTGCCAGCTTGGGAATGGCAAAGCTACTAAATAGAAGCTGGGATTCAGATATAATCAAGTACTTGACAATTTTCGTACTTGTTTCAGGATTTTTGTTTTCAGGTCTGTCTTATCTAGACAGGGTTGCAAATCTCGGTCCAGACACCGACGCAGTAGATAGCCTTAGTTGGTTAAGCAAAAACTCTAATCCTGACTCTGTTGTATTCTCTCATCCTGATAAGGGTTTTTTGATAGAGTATTTTGCAAATCGCAAACCTGTTACAGATTCCTATACTACCTATGAAAATGCGTTGGATGATACAGAAGTCTTATTCTGGTCAAGGAACTTGGAAACATCAAAACGCGTTATTGCAAGATATGGTATTGACTATATCTGGATAGACCGTGAGATGATATCTGGCCAGGTATGGAGCAAGGACGAGCAGGGCTTGTTGTTCTTGTTTAAAAACAAGGAAACTTTTGAAAAGGTATATGGTACAGATAATGTCCAGATATGGAAAGTTGTTGCGAAAGATTTAAATTAGGTTCTGTTTTCTATATATAAAAAAGGTGTCGAGGTTAGATAATGCATTTTGGTAATTTACTCATCTATATTACTTGTTTTTTTGGTTTATTTACTTTGATATACTTTTACTTGACACTATATGAGCACAAGTCAAGAATAAAGAGTCCTACTTTAAAGAGCTATCCGAAAGTTACTGTGATTGTTCCTGCGTTTAATGAAGAGGCAACAATAGAGAAAACATTGGATTCATTGCTCGCTTTAAATTATCCAAAAGAAAAGCTGGAAATCATAGTGGTTGATGATGGAAGCACTGACAGAACGTTTGACATTGCAAAACAGTATGCTGCTCAAGGCGTGAGAGCATTCACAAAAGAAAATGGCGGCAAAGGTTTAGCTCTTAATTTTGCGCTAGAGAAAGCAACAGGCGAGTTTGTCGGTGCTTTAGATGCAGATTCTTATGTGGACAAGGAAGCACTAAGGAGGATACTTGGCTTTTTTGAGGATGCTAATGTGATGGCGGTAACGCCTTCTATGAAGGTTTGGAAACCAAAGACTATACTGCAGAAGATACAGACTATGGAGTTTTTAATCGGGATTTTCTTGAGAAAGGTTTTTGCCTTCCTCAATAGCGTGCACGTAACCCCGGGGCCGTTTACAATCTATAGAAAATCGTTTTTTGATAAATACGGCGGATATGACCACACAACCATAACAGAAGATATCGAGGTTGCTTTAAGGATGCAGTCCTTGAATTTCATCGTTGAGAACTCTGTTGACGCTTATGTTTATACAAAAGGTCCTCGTACATTTAAGGCCCTATTTACTCAGAGAATCAGGTGGTATAGAGGTTTTATGGATAATGTTGTCAGATACAAGCACCTTTTCTCAAAGAAGTATGGTCAGTTGGGAGCCTTTATACTTCCCATTTCTTTTATCTCGGTTGGGATGGTTGTTTTTTCTTTGTGTTATGTTCTAGGCAAGTCTTTGGTTCAACTGGTAAAGTATTGGATCAATCTTAGCAACATCAACTATGACTTTGCGCACTTATTCCATTTTAATTTTGACTTGTTTAATCTGAACCTTGGGCCGACAGCTTTTTTAGGCGCAATCGCATTTGTTGCCGGAATATTTATGATACTTACAGCAAAAAAGCTTTCTGAGGAGACTACTCATTTAAAGGTCTCGTATTTTTGGTATCTGCTCTTCTATTGGCTTTTGTTCGGCAGCTGGTGGATGGTTGCAATATACTATAAAGCAACTAATAAAAAGATCAGATGGGCAGGAAGGTGGATGTGATGCGCAGGGATATATCCAAGACAAAGTTTATAACGGTCTTTGCAGTCACTGCCTTGATATTCGTGATCGGGGTTTTGATAGGTTCTTACATAACAGGCATAAAATTAGATCAGTTAACAGACATGCAAGACGACCTAAAGACCCATGCGATGAGTGTTGAGATGCAATATGAAATCCTTTCAGAAGACCCTTGCAGAGCTGTTAATTCTACTCCCCTGACAGATGAGCTAAATAAGATTGGGGAGAGGCTTGTTTTTATGGAGAACGAGCTTGGATGGGATGATAAAAATGTAATGATGTTGAAAGAGTATTTTTCTTTGCTTGAACTTCGGCATTGGCTGCTTATGAAAAAGAACAATGAAATCTGTGATGAAAGGGTTGTTCCTATCCTATACTTCTACTCTAACAAAGGAGACTGTCCAAAATGTGAGCAGCAAGGTTTTGTCCTTACAAACTTGAAGCGCAACCATGCACCTGTCAGGACCTACCATTTTGATATCAATATCGAGAACCCGGCAATTGATACTGTAAAAGACCTCTATAATGTCAAGTATGCGCCAGCGATAGTCATCGGAGAAAAAACATTTCATGGTTTTCTTTCAAAGGAGAAGTTAGAGGAACTTTATGATGAAGAAGCTTAGTGCTGTTTTATTCATCATATTTTTGCTTGTAGTCCCATTCTATCTTAGGTTATTTCCTCTAAGGACTTCGCATTACTGGGATGAAACCGTGTATCTCCAGCATTCTGAGATATTTTTTTCAGGGAGAGATAATTATTCTGAATTAGATTTTAGGCCGCCTGTTTTATCTATCTTGTTTTTTCTAGGATATTTCATCTGGCATAATGTTTTTATGGCGCACATAATCGTGGCTTTACTATCTGTTTTTGGGGCGTATTATCTATATCTTCTTGGAAAGGAGCTCTATAATCATAAGGTTGGCTTCATTGCAGGATTGACTTTGGCTTATAGTCCCTTGCTGATACACTGGTCCCATTTTACACTTACTGATACTGTTGCCTTGACTTTTCTTATAATGTCAACATATTTTTTTATACGTTGCCGTAGATATGACTGGGTTTTGGCAGGGATTTTATTAACGGTGTCTGTGCTAACCAGGTTCACCAGTATGGCGTTGTTTCTCTTGTTTCTATTGTGGTGGATCTTCAAAAAGGTGAAGTTTTGGTACTTAGTAAAAGTCGCTATAGTTGCCCTGGTTGCTATGGTTCCCTATTTAATTTATGCTACATTCAAAACAGGTTTTTTCTTGCAGCCTTTCATAACAAGTAGCAGCCTTGTACAAGATTATAATGTTCCTATGTATTTTTACCTTGCAAATTTGCACATTCTTCTTTATCTTGGTATTTTGGGTCTTTTGTTTTACATCTACGTTTTATACAAAAAGAAGGGAGATGTTAATGATCTTGTTTTATTTCTCTGGGCTCTTGCATATTTTCTTTACATGACAAAGAATCCTCATAAAGAGTTGAGATATATTTTTCCAATATGTTTGCCTTTGTTTCTTTTATCTGCAAAAGGCTTCTATCATGCGCTGAAACTTAACTTAAAGAAGAAGTGGTTTAGGTTTTTGGGAATAGCTTTAGTGTTGATGGTGATAACTGTGGCCATTGTAGTTGTAAAGACTCCTTATCTTGATAGGCACGTAGAAGATTATGATACTCCAGCAAAACTTGTCGGAGAATGGTTAAAGGAAAATGGATTAGAGGGCAGAATATATACAAATGCTGAGCATCCTGTTCTTGCTTATTATTCTGGGCTGGAGATTGTTCCTATTTATCCAAGAGATGAGACTATTTATGATGTTCTTTTTAATAAACTCGACAGAGACGGCTATTTTATTTATAATGATTTGGAAGTCTTGTGGGGTTCTGGGATAAGCGTTCATCCAAATAGGGAGTTCTTTGATTCTAACCACCATTTTGAATTGGTCAAGAGTTTTGATGGTTATAAAATATACAAGTACAGTTTGATAGATTATTCGTGGGTTCTTGATTTGGCAGAAATAGATGAAGACTTTTATGTCAAAGAGCTAACTAAAGCACTGGCTCAAGAGAAAGATCCATTTTCAAGAGCAGATATAATGCTTATTCTGGGAAGGTTAAAGAACGACCCTGCTACAGTTTGTAGCGCATCCGATATTTTTGAGTCTATGGATTTGGAGGGAGAAGAGAAAGCTGTTGTTTATGAGACGGTTGCTTCGCTTGGTTGTGTTAAGAACGCCTCTTCTTTATATATGCACGCTGCAGATATCTGGCGGAGTCTTGGAGTTCAGTGGAGAGCTAATTTACTAAGTGATCTTGCAGAGGGTAAACCAGTAAAAGTTGATTATGATGTTTCTGAGCCTGTGTTTAATTTTACAGCGCCTGAATTTGAGATAGTTACATTTGGTAGTTCAAGGTTTGATGTTAATGCGCTTTTAGTTAGCCAGTCTGAGAGGGTTTCAAGGGACTGGTTATCTGCACAAATCAGGAATCCTTACTCTGAAGACCTGTTGACAGTTTTTTCAGAGAGATTTACTTATGATGAGAATGAGTTAAGAACTGACATCGGTTGGCATGAAGGTGGGAGGATAAAGGATCTTGGTATTGAGCCAAGGATTGCTGTAGGAACTTTAGCTTATAAAGTTGGTGATGAGTGGTATGCTCCTGATGAAAATGGGGTGTTCAGGTTCAAGATATCAAAAGAAAAAATCCATTATCCTACAACAAGGTTTTTTAGGAGTAATCTTGCTATGATGGTTGATACGCATGGAATAAATACATTGGTTGAGCAGGCTGTGAGGAACAATGCAAATTATGTGGTTGGGTGTTGTGATTTGCCAAGTAAAATACAGGCAGCTTTGTATCTTAATTCTAAAGGAATTAAAGTAATTTGTTTTACTGATAGGTTTTTGTACCTAGCACTTGGAAAGGATTCAGATATTTTAGGTAGCCCTCCAATATCCGGTTCTGTTCTAGGCGATAGGCCTCTCACAATTAATAGAGATGATGTTATCGTTGTAATGAACGGGACTTCTTATTATGATACTCCAACAAGATATTTCTCTGCTCTAAGTATGCCTAATACGTATTATCAAGAGTATAGTACTGGAGAAATGCAGAATATAATTGATAGAGCCGAAGAACTTGATAGCGATTTCATTGCACTTAGGGTTTTTGATTCAAGTGATTACGCGCCTGTTAAGAGCTGGCTACAGAAGGATAAACAGCACAAGGTAATGCTGTTCCATTCTGTATCATATCCTTATGGTAAGCTTTTGTTTGATGAATTCCCAGAACAGACTACGTTTGATAATCCAAATCCTATTTTCTCTTGATTGCGATAAGGTCGCCTATTGTTAACGGACCAGATGATTTTTTGTTCGATTCAAACGCCTTTCTCTTAAATTCTTCGACGAGTTCTATACCAAGAAATCTCTCAAGCTTTTTTGCAAGCTTGATGCTTGGTCTCATGTGTCCTGATTCAACTTTCTGAATAAGGCTTTCCCTTTCGTTAAGCTTTTTGGCTAGTTCCTCTTGTTTAAGGCCGAGAGACTCTCTTTTATCTTTTATTAATGCGGGGTAGTTCTCAACAATTATCTCTTCAACCTCTTCTTTTTGGACAATCTCGATTTTTTTAATGGGTTTAGGCATTTGCTTTGCAGGTTCTATAACCTTCTTAAGAACTTTGCCGTACCTAGAACATGATTTGCAGACGTTTAGCTGGGTACCTTCAACTGTTGCTTTAAAAAGCTCTGCTTCTTTACCACACATATCGCATAGCATATTACAAAGCAATAGGGAAGCTTTTTATATTTTTTTCTATTTGCTATTGATATGGTTGCTGTAAAGCTAATGGGTTTGATGGATATCATTGCTGTAATAGTCATGGTACTATTACATTTCAGTATAGGTAGCTGGAGAATAACGCTTGCATTTGCACTTTACCTGATCTTCAAAGGTTTTGCGTTTAGAGGTAACATCCATAGTATGATTGATACTGCAATTGGAATTTACATGATATTTCTGTTGTTCGGATTACATTCAATATTAACCTTTGTACCTGTAATATATCTTTTACAGAAGGCCCTTTTTTCTATAATGTCTTAATCTAGTTTATTCCCATTGCCTTTCGTATGTTACATAGTAAAAGAACCAGACAGCAACTCCTATTAGGATTGCAAGACTTATAGATGCTGCAACTCCGAGGAATAGTAAGAACAGTCCAGTTACGATTATTGCAGTGTAGATGAAGGCGTAGAGTAATCTTGATGAAAAGAATACGTGGAATCCGTTGAATTCTGGGAATGGAAGCATTGATACTATTGCAAATATGATGCTTAGAACCATTATCCTGTCAAGAACATAGTTTGCAGGGTAAGCGTATAAAAAGAGTTTGGCGATAATTGCAATGATGAGGCTTGAAAAAGAACCGTAGTAGCTTAGTTTTGCAAGGTCTTTTAACTGTAGCCCTGGTCTTAATCTACCGAGCCTGTACCTGTAGATGAGTTTTGATTTGAATGTGCCTGGTGCGAAGAATGGTATAAGTCCGTCGCTTAGGAAAACTACAAACAGGCTGATAAGTGTGCTGAATTTGCCGAATGAGAATTTTATGTTGTGGCCTATCTTAAGCCCCATAATCTTAATCACAGACATGCTCACAAAAAGGTTTAATGCAACAATCGCGACACCGAGAACAAGGTTGAATATTCCAAAGTTAATGTCAACAGCACTGCCAATCCCCCATTTTCTGAACGAGAGAATAAAACCGCTAATGCAAATAGTGACGAGCATGAACAATAGCTCTGTTTCATGGAACTTGAAGTACTTTTTTACATTGGAAAATGACATGTACATTTTACTTGTATTTATAGAATAGGTATTTAAAAACTTATTGATTCTTAATTAACTCTAACATCTCTTTTTCGTGTCCTGCGCCAACCACTGCTAGCAATTTCTTTTCAGGGTTTGTTTGCATTAATGCAGAGATCTTCCTAGCCATTACCTTGTTCCTATCGCTGACAAGTACCTTGTAGAAGTTTGGATATTTTTCCTTAACTTCTACCATTAACCTGTCAATGAGTTCTTGCTCAGGCACTTTTGTCAAGTCTAGCTTGTCAATGCCAAGACGTTTTATTTCCTTTTTCCTCATGAAGAGACCTTTCAAAATGTCTTTGAACAGGTTCCATTTTTCTTTCGCTGAGAACGCCTTTGAGAGTTTCTTTAAAGTGATTCTTATGTCTTGGTCAACGAGTGCTATAGCGATATTGTGCAGTTGCGCTTGCTTTATAGCTTCTTTCATCTCTGCACCTGGTTCAAGACCTACTTTTTTTCCTAGCTTTTTTTCAACATAGCCGCCAATTATGAGAAAGAGCCACCCTTTTACACCTATATCTTTGATGTCTCTTAGTGAAGGGCCTTTTCTTTTTTTCTGGAACAAGCCATAGAACCTGTTCTTATCGAGTTCAAGGCAGATTATGTCTGGTTTGTTATCATTGATCTCTTTCTTGATAGTGTTGACACTTTCTATTGAAATGTGGCTTGTTCCGATGATTGTGAGGTTGTTGTATCTTAGCATTGCTTTTTATCTTACGAAATCCTCTCGCTCGCAGCCTTGAAAACCTTTGGCTAAAATCGAGGCACCTGTTGTTTTACAATTCTCATAGTCACTCACTCGCCTATACAGGCCAGGTTTTCACTTCTATTTCATATATGAAATATCGTAAGGTTTATATATATAATGCTTTTAAAAAAGGGTATGACTAAAAGAGGTCAGTTAACGATTTATATTATTGTAGGTATTATAATTTTACTTGTTATTGGCTTGATATTCTTCTTTAGAGTGACTGAGGGGCCTGAATTGACTCAGCAGCAGATACTAGACTCTACAAAAGCTAATATTGAGAGTTATGTAAGGTCGTGCTTGATTGACGAAGGCACCTATGCTTTGCTTGTTTTAGGTTACCAGGGAGGATATATTTTTGAGCCTGGTTTTGGAACTATGGACTATGAAGGGTTTGCTGTTCCTTATGATTATTATATCGGCTATAATATGCTTCCGTCAGTTAGAGAACTTGAACAGTTGCAGATGAATGATTTTTTAGAGACAAGTATTGGGTTATGTGTTGATGACCTGAACGCTTTCAGGGAAGTGGTCGATATTCAAACTGACGATCTTAGGGTCAACACTTCTATTGGATTTGATGAGGTTACAATTACATTGGATTATCCTACTACGATAACTGTTGGTGATTCTTTTACTGAGATTAGCAGTTATTCTGAAAGTTTTGATGTCAGGCTAGGAAATATTGTTGGTGTTGCTGATCAAGTAATACAGAGGATTGTCGAAGACCCTAACTGGATAGACCTTACTTTCTTAGATGAACAGGCATTACGTGTGCAGGTAACTCCGTACACTGCAACGGAGAGCATGTACTTTATAACTGACTCTGAATCTATTCTGGCTGGAAGGCCGTATGTCTTTGTGTTTGCTGCTAAGTACACTGATAATACTCCCCCTTACATATACCCTATTCCTGATTTTACAGTCAAGAAAGGTGAACAGTTCCAGTATTTTGTTGATGCTGTAGATTTTGACGGGGATAATGTTACTTATACTGATGATTCAGATTTGTTTGACATAACTGCTGAAGGAGAGATAAGTTTTACACCTGTTGAAGAAGGGATATCTTTTATCACAATTACAGTTGAAGATGAACTTGGTTTCACTGACGAAGCTGAGTTTTTCATTGAGGTTGAAGGATGAGGAAGTATATAATTTGGATCGTTGTAGCTTTGGTTTTGGTTACTTTTGTAATTGCAGCAGATGTTGACGAATACGGAATACCTTTACAGCCTGATGATGATGAGATTACAGCTGTTGAGCCGAAGACCACAACACAACTTGATGCTTTGAAAAATGCTCCAAACGATGCAGCACTGTATTTTGCTAACAGAGCGCAGTTTATGGATACAAAGCCATTGACTTCAGAAGAGAAAACTTTCCTGAATAATAATCCCGGATTGTATGGTTTGATTGATATGCCTGGATTTTTCAGCAAAGATCCTAACTTAATTAGCGATCCTAATCTTGTGAGGTTTGCAGAGTTTCACTTTATAAACTCTAACCTTGTAGTTGAAAACTATCAATCTGACTTGAACGCAGCTAAAAACTTTTTTGAAAGGAATCCCGACAAGATTAAAACTTTGAAAAATGAGCATCTTACAGCTTATCTAAGGCAGTTATCAATTGGCCAGGATGCAGATGTTGAAAATGCTGTAAAGATAGAGGGTTTGACAGATGCGATCAAAAATAATCTTGTTGTTGATGGTACTTTGGTAAGGAATCCAGTAGGCACTGATAATGTTGGCTTGGATTTAACTCACTTCGGTCCTCAGGACAAAATAATTTTCGTTCCTAATCCTCAAGGTGGCGGTTTCAAGATAGAGCGTGCTGGCAAAACAGTCAATGTTTATGGTGTTGATAATCCTAACATTAAGTTAGCTTATGATAAGGCTCAGGGGAAATTCACTGTAAATGGAAAGGCTGTAACTTTTGGGGAAACTGATGCTGGCATCGGTATGCGGGCAGATGAAGTTACATTAAGAGGTAAGGTTTCATTAGATGTAAATGGTGCAGATTATTCTTCAGAGACTGCAAGGCTGAAGTACGCTGCCGGCCAAGTAGTTGAGCTCGGCTCTAATCATAAATGGAAATTTGGAGCGAACAGCGGTTCTGGTCCTGCTACTTTAACGCTCGATAGAATATTTATCAAAGAAGCTTCGGTTGTCAATAAAAAGCTTCCAAACTTAAATGACGGGATTATATCGTTCAGTGATGGTATTAATACAATTAGGGGGGATGGTAAAGGTGAGAGGATTACAATAAGATATGTTCAGGACACTACAGGAGTCGATGTTAATCAAGTTCTAGAAGATGGTCTAAGTCTTGTTTATCTGCGCTCAGGAGCAAAAGGTTCTGATTTCAAGGCCAAAGGCGATGTTGTTGTTGAAAAAGTCGAACCGCAAAAGGATGGAACATTCAAAAATATCTATTCGTATAGCGGCGCTCAAAATACTGTTGCCAGTGTTAATTTCTTGCAAGGTAAGTATACTCTTGATGTAAAGAACGATGCGAGAACAACTAAAGTTGCATCATTTAAGACAGGCAATAATCCTAGTGTTAATATTGAATCCAATGACGGTAAGATGTTTGCAAAGATTGATCAAAAGGACCTAACTAAGTTTACTAATGATGTGCCATTTAAGGTCAGGAATAATTATAACGATCCTAAGGGTAATGCTATTGTTGAGCTAACACCTTCAGGGTTAAGTTACCAAGCACTTGATCTGCCAGTTGCTGCAGATGCGAAAAAGGAGTTTGATAAGATTCAGACCATAGTTAATGAGGTGCTTACCGGAACTGAAAAAAAGCTTGCTGCAGATTTGAAGAGAAGCGAGGAGCAGGAGTCCAAACTCGGAGTTATAGCTACCATGGGATCTTATATTGCTGGGGCGTGGTATGCCACTCTTGGAACAAGACCTACTCCAGAGCGCGATGCTGCTGCTTCAATCTTGAAAACTGAAATTTTGGATGATTACAATCTTGAGTATCTGACTGTTTCTCAGAAGTTAAGAATTGCTGGAATCATGGCAAACTCTCGAGAAGCCAACACTGCTGGAACTGAGTTGAATGCGGCTTATACTAAGTTAGTGAAAACTCTTGAACCTACAGTAATTCCTGCTCTTAGAAAAACCATTTCAGATTCTACATCTCCAGGAATTAACCCTGTTGTAAAACAGCTGGACTCTGAATCTAAAAAAGAGGCTGAAAAAAGTTTTAATCAAGATTTTATGGCGAACAAAGAAATTTCCTTGAAAACCGCTACTGTACAAGCTGCTCAAAAACAGAGAGATCAGCAAGCACCGACAAAAGCAAAGGTAGTAACTCAACAGGCTACGGCGCCTCCACCAGCAGATCCTGCTGCAAGAACGGTGACTCCTGAGAAAGCTCAAAGTGTGACTAAAGTTGCAAAGTTAGAACAGAATACTCCTCCAGTACCGGTTTCTGTTGACACGTATAAAAGTTTGCAGGAATTTGAAAATTTCCAAAAAAAGTTTACTGATGCATCTGGGACAGAGATTAAACAAGAAGACCTTGCAAAACAAACTTCGTACACAACTACTTATGTATCGGGAACCGATAAGCGCGCAACAGCGGCGTATCAAAAGGATACTAAGACTAACAAGTTTGTGCTAACAAATGTCGATATAATAATTCCGCCTCCGCCGTCTCCTGCACAAGCAGATCTTAAGGCCAAAGCAGATGTTGCTGCAACAAATCCGAAGCAGGCTGAAGATCTATCCGATGATTATGAAAAGTTCAATGATGATGTGCTTTACATGCAAAATAGGATTCTTTCTGAAATTGAAGTTGATCAGCCCCCAACTGTTAAGGATCGTCTAGAGTTCTGGAGTAAAGACGCCAGCCAGAGAACAATGGCTGACTATCAAAAATACGCGTATCATGCAGCTGTTAGAAGAGTTGAAAACGTTGAACGTGGCGATTTCCCTGCATTGATTGACGCATTGAAAAATCTTGGGATTACAACATCAGAAGGTGCTTCATCAGCTGTGACTAGTCTCAACACAATAAAAAATGAACATCCTGAGTACACGGCGCAGGCAGATGCAGCGCTAGAGTATATTCTTCTTAGAGCAAAAGGTTCTTATCCTGATATTAATTGGGATGCTGAATTACAAAGACTCAATACAATCTTATCTTCTTAACTCAGGCTTAACCCTTTTATACTCTTTAGCAATTTCCCTGAACTTATCTGGATTGTTAAAGTCATTAAATAGTCTAACACACGCCTCAACAGAACTTACCCTGTACTTTCTCCTATACCTTGCTGCTAATCTCTCAGCTTCTCTCCAGGCGATTGAACCATTATCTGGCTCTGTCCTTAGACCGTTAAGATTTTCCCTGAGAATCTTTCTAAGCCGAGGGTTTTTACCTGCTATGTCTTTTGAAAATATGTACCAGGCAAGATGGGCAGCCATCTCGTCTACAAGGACAGGTTGATTTTTTGCGTTATACACAGTGTACGGATTTGTACAGGCAAGATGGCCGAGTTCATGAGCCATTGTGGCTCCAGCTTCAAATAGTTCATTGTTTCTCATGAATGTAACTGCTTTAGCATCTCCGTAATGCAGTTCAGCTCTCCTACCTTTTTCTTTCAGAATCTGGTTCCAGATAGGGTAGTTTACAACAAACTTTACAAAGAAGGTATTGAACGGGTTATGGGTAAAACGTTTATCTGCCCATGTTTTGATGATCCTATCGAGCTTTGGCTTATACTTCAAAGGGGCAGTACTTGCTTTTTCAGGTCTGTATAGGTCGTACTTAGAAACAAAGTCAGGCATTTCTACCTTTGACCTGAAATTCGAATATCCGTAGACGCCTAGCTTGCCGAAATGGTGCAGAGGCGACCAGTACCCTTCCTTATGGGCTTTTTCAATAGCACCCATCATACTCTCTCCTGATAGAGCCGTGCCTGTCAATATTCCTGCAAGTCCTAGAGCCACAACTGTTTTCCTCATCACCATACTCTTGCTAAGGCCAGAGTTATTTATAAAGATTTCGTATCTTTTAAGGGACAACATCTACTGAAACCCTGTCGCTCCCTGCCTTGAGATATCCAGAACTTAAATCAAGGCACCTGTTGTCTTATGATGTAGCATGGTAGTTCGCTGGCCACTACTGGCCAGGGTTTCAGTTAGCCATAGAAAAGTTTATATATATAAGGTCCAACCAATTAACCATAATTAGGAGGTGTGAGGATAATGTTAACTATGAAGAAATTGACTGAAACCTATGAAATGAAGGTTTTCACAGATTCTGGCGATT
>JAHWHD010000098.1 GCA_019323525.1 Candidatus Woesearchaeota archaeon | reverse complement strand
CAGGAACAGCACTAGAGACAGCAACGTCTGAAAAAATTGGTGCTGACATTAAAAAGAAAACAAAGCAGTTTGGTGCTTTAGCTCAAGATGTTTTAAAAGAAACCATCGATGAGATGAAAAAGGCCAAGCAAAAAGAAACGATGGTCAGTACATTGCAAGGAATGTCTGGCTTTAGCGATATCCTCAACATTACAGGTAGCCTTACAAATTCCATTCTTGGAGATAGTGGTATTGGCGGATATCTACCAAGTGCAAAAAAGAGTATTGAAAAAATGATCGGTGGAATCACCGGCGATAACACCAGCACCATCTACAACTGGCAACAATATTTCGATAAGGCATTAACCTCTAAGTATGACAAAGACATTGAACTTGGCTTAACAACAAAAAAAGAAGCTGAAGAGCAAATTAAAATTGACAAGGAGTTTGGTAAGAAGTTCGTTAACGAATACTTAAAACCGCGCTTTGATCAATCAAAGACAATGTCAGAATTTACTGAATATATTGACGTGTTCAATAAAGATAAAGATATTCAGAACCCATTCCAGACTCAGGATATTCTCAACAAAGCAGCAGAAGTCGGCTTAAAAAACTCTCAGGTTTATTTGGATCAACTTAAGAAATTAACGGATTCTAAATTTAATGCAGATTTTTATTTTGATCCAAGTAATAATCTCATCTCAGAAGAAGCAAAGAAATTAGAAGCGTCTTCAGGTTTGGCTGCTAAGTATGCAGCACAGAAAAAAGCAGTTGCAGCTGATTGGGAAGAAGCAAAAAAACAAGTAAAAGCAAAAAACGGTTATTGGTATCAACAAGCCTATAAGTATGGTGTTGATAATATTAACGACAAAGCGGCTTTTGCTAAATTACATTTTCAGACGAAAGGTCTTGCAGCAGGTTACGACGCAGCAGAAGACACCTGGTCTGCATTAAAGAACCAGGAATATATCTATACAACAATTCTTCCTGCGATTCAGGCTGCCACTGACAAGATGAGCATCTTTGGTAATTTTGTTAAGCCAGAGGCTTATGCAGAAGGATTACTCAAGGCTCAAGGAGTTAACCCTTTAGATAAAACAACATGGGGCAAAATCCTTAATTCTTTAAATCTTAAAAGTTTTGAAGGTAGTTATGAAGACTTAAAAACTTATATTGCTGACAACTTCAAAACAGTTTCAGCAGGGTTGCTTGAAAAGCAGATTAAAGCATTACAAGAAGAGGGCATTACACCAACACAGAAAGAATTAGGCTCACTCTTTATTGAAAGAGATGAATACAAAGTTGATGCGGCTGAGGGTCAAACAGAACTCTTTAAAATCTTCCAAAAGTCCGGGTATAAAGGAACAGAAAAAGAATTTTATACAGATTTCTTCCCTGATGTTGATTACGAAGAACAAAAACAATTAAGCAAACTAAGCAAAGGGTCTGCTTATGATCTAATCGGAGTTGATGCCGATGACCCGTTTGCTGCCTTCTCTTCTATTGATAAATTACTGGGAGATAAAGATGGTGGCTTTACTGATATTTTCTCCATGGATGATGATAAGGAAGATGATTACTATTCAGGTGCCTTCACGATAGGATTAGATGATGATAAAAAAACATCAACAACTAAATCCAAGTCAGGCTCCTCTATTCTTAGTGACTTTACGAAGTATTTTGAGTTCTAATGTCTGAAAAACATAAGAAGGCTGCTAAAGCCGCGAAGTCTTACAAAAAAGGTCAAGAGTTAAAGAAAAGCTTGACTCCCAATAAGCCTGTGCGTACTCCTGGTCATCCCACCAAGAGTCATGTGGTTCTTGCCAAGGAAGGAGACAAGGAGAAAGTTATTCGTTTTGGTCAGCAAGGCGTAGAAGGTGCAGGTAAAAATCCCAAGACTGAAAAAGATAAAGCACGTAAGAAGTCATATTACGCTCGTCACAATGCACAAGATCCAAGTCCCGACAAATTCTCTGCACGATACTGGAGCCATAAGACGAAGTGGATGATTCTAAGTGGTATATTAGGGGCTGATGCGATTATGCAATGCCTTCATCACGCTGGAATTATGTTGACGTAGCTTGCAATAAATGTGAAAAGCAAGGAAGTATAAGGATTGACCAGTTTAATCGACGTGGAAAAACATGGACATGTCGTTCTTGTGCTTTTAAAGGACGCAAGCTTAATATTCAAACACCCTCCGCACGGCATGATCCGATAAAAAAAGGAGCCTGGAAAAGTTATTGGAGAGCAAAAAAACGAGTACAAGAAAATCATAAAGGAGCATATGCGCATGTTGATTTTAAATTTGAATCCTTTGAGCAGTTTTACAGTGAAGTTGGCCCAAGGCCAGAAGGAAAGAGCCTGGACCGTATTGATCCATGGGGCAATTATGAACCAGGGAATGTGAGGTGGGCCACACATAAAGAACAATGCAACAACAGGCGTACCAGATGCGCTGTTTCTTGATAGATTGATAAAGTTACGCACTTAAACCATGCGCAAAAGTTCTACTAGTTTCCAATCAGGTCCTCCGAAAAAAACGAGGCAGGGACAGGGAAAGCACTCAAAACCAAATCACGGAAGAAAAAAGACTCGAGGTCAGGGTAAATAATTGTGTATGATTGGGGGTAATAATAGTTACCCCCATGTCTGATTTTTCGCATGCCGTTAACTTAATTCGTAAGTACGAAGGCTATAGCGAAAAAGCATACCCAGACCCAGACTCAGGTGGAGAACCCTACACCATTGGTTACGGAACTCAGTTTTATCCTGATGGAACTCCTGTAAAGCAGGGACAGCGTTGCAGTAAGCAGAGAGCACTTGAATACCTTTTCCACGAAGTCCAGATTATTGATACCCAGCTCGCCAAGCTGAACCTTGGGCTTGATAGCCACATGCGTCAAGCTTTGATCTCGTTTATCCACTCGATTGGCTGGGAGCCTTTCCTCTACAGCTCCATCGTGGATCTCATCGAAATTGAAGATTTCTGCTCAGTCACCAAGGAGATCTCCAGTTGGATCTTCGATGCAGACCACAAGGTGATCGGTG
>JAHWHD010000097.1 GCA_019323525.1 Candidatus Woesearchaeota archaeon | reverse complement strand
TGCAGTTCATTAAGGAGCTTTGTAACATTATCATACTTATTATATTCATAAGGCAATAAGCTTATAACTTTGTACTTTGCGACCTTCTTGATACGTTCTGCAATCACCCTTATTTCATAATCTTTTAACTTCTTGCTGTCCATAACACCTGCAAAAAGTAAATCCTGTCTCTGTCCATCATTAGCTTTCACAGCTGCAACAACTATTCCGCCAAAAGAATCTCCTTTCAAAGCCTCGTCACTTCCTATAACCTCTCCCTGTTCCTTGACAAACTTGATAGGCACCACTTTCTTGCCAATCCTTAACTCGTGCAACAGATTCTCTGCAGCTTTAACAGAATCTTCATTCCCCTGTACAAGAAGTTTATTTGTAGTAAAAAGAACCATGAAAACGCCAGAACTCCTTAACCTGATCACTTCATACTTTGACTTTGTCCTTTCAACAGAATATCCGAAACCTAACAATGGCTTAACGTCGTTTTTCTCAACATTAGTGTATGTTGTCATTAATAAGAATAATAATGAATCTCTTTAATAAACCTTTTGTCTTATCACAAAGAATCCCATGACTGCTCCAAGCAATGCGATTATCATAGCAACTGTCGAGAACTCGGGCACTGCGCCAGGGTCTTGATCTCCTTCTGCACCAAAACTGTCAAAGTGCGGCACATCAAATGTCACAGTACCGCTAGTACACTGTATATTTGTACATGCAGGAGTTGTTGTTGCATTGCAAACCTGGCCATTACTTTTTAGGTCTACAAGGCTAGCTTCTGGCTGAGGAGAGTAGTATACAGTCACGTTGTAACAGCCGTCAAGATTAAATATCTCTACTTCAGCTGACGTGTTTATAGAACTATCAAGGTTATGAGAATTTATACTTACAAAACCATCTCCGAACTGTATGTTCTCGTCAAAACCTTGATTATCTGCAACAACAGTTCCAGCCCATGTAATTGCTGCAAACGAATTTTCTAATATCATACCATCAATAGCTGCTAAGTCAACAGAACTGAAATCAGTTGTTCTTCCTCCTGTGAACTCTGTTATGTTAGGAACTAACGCAGAATAAACCGATAAATACACTGTTCCTGGTGACGGACTGTGCGATGAACGTATCCTGTTGTTATAATCATATGCATAAGTGTTAGAATAAATCCAGCCTTGATTTTCTAGAACTAGAGTTCCTGAAAAAGTATTGCCCCCATCAACAGACTTATAATCAGTAGGGTCAGCAACAGCATTCATGGCCCAAAGATAAACCTGATCCCCGTAACCGTCAATATAAGCAATACGATCATCAACAGAAGAATCAACAACCTTTTCTGTCCATGTAGCGCCAGCATCAGAAGAATTACGAAGATACATAGAAGTACCAAAGACCCATTCATAATAGATAGTATTTGCATCCTTAGCCCAAACATCAGGACGCTGAATACCAGTAGCCTGAGAATCCATTGTCTGTGTAGACCAAGTCAATCCTCCATCTGAAGAATTTGCCAAGTCAACAACAGTGGTAGCAGCACCATGATAAGCGATGAAAAAATTCTGACCATCAGGAGAAGACATTTGCATAGGATAATTCTGGACAGTAAAACCAGTAGCAATATCAACCCACTCAGTCATATCAGAAATATTCGCATAAGAAAAGGTTATGGCAGTACCATCCCTACGAGCAAGATAAAGCTTGTTACCATCACTAACCAAAGAATGAACATAACAAGTATTGATTCCAGACTCTATAGTTTCAGTATTCCAAGTGGCACCAGCATCAGTAGAATAAACAACCCTACAAGCCTGAGGGACAGTATTATAATAATATATTATATAGATATTAGTTTCATTTTTAACATAAAGGCCATTCAAAAAACCAACAGGACCAGCAGTAACCTGTTGAGTTGTCCAAGTGGCACCACCATCAGAAGAATTGGCTAACCTCAAAGCATTAGTATTCTGATGATAAATGACATAGAGATTAGATGAGTTTAGCTGATAAGGAACCTGCTCATAAAACGATCCTGCTTCAACGGTCTTCGTAGTCCAACCAGCCATTACATAAGTACTAAGAACCAAAATCAATCCTCCTATCAATATCCCTATAATCAAGCCTCTTTTTAACATTGTATAACTTTAATAAATTCTATCTTTTTAAACTTTTTGTCTTATCACAAAGAAACCCATCACAGCCCCAAGCAGTGCAACGATCATCGCAACTGTTGAGAACTCAGGCACTGCATCTCCGCCTTGTCCTTCTCCACCAAAACTATCGAAATGTTCTACAGTAAATGACAACATGTTCCCTGAACAAGTTATACTCGTACATGCAGGGTCTGTACCGTCATTACATTCTTGGCCGTTGTTTTTTATGTCATTGAAATTACTTACAAAATCAGAATAGTAGTATATCGTATAGGTCGTACACCCGTCTACTGGCATTGAAATATTGGCTGAACTGTTTATTGATTGGTCTAACTGCGATACATTAATGCTTACATAATCAGTGCCAAGGTTTATCTGTGAATCATAATCCTGGTCTGTTGCATTTACAGGATAGTTCCATGCCACTGTAACATCGCCATTAGAAAGAACAAGATTCGTAATGTTACTTACATCAACAAGACTGAAGTTAGTGGTTTCAGAACCAGTAAATTCTGTTGCAGTCGGTTCTGGAACAATGTACTTAAAAAACCAAGGATAACCATTAGAAAAATATTTACTGACAACAACCCTCTTATTAGCACTAGGCGCGTCAATAGAATTCCAACTAAGATAATTAGCACTAGAATTAACAATCTGATCAGTCCACGTAGCACCATTATCATAAGAATAGTGTTCATGAAGCTTATTATCTGAAGGAGCATAAGAAACAAAAATATTATTTCCAATGCCTGCCAAATCAAAATAACCTGTACCACCAGTACCTACAGTATGAGCACTCCAAGTGCTGCCTCCATCACTGGTGATAGCAATCTTATAAGTAGTACCAGTACGATACAAAACAAAAATATGATTAACATCACTAGCATAAACATAAAGATAACCCGCAGTCTCACTAACAACAGGCATTAACTCCCAATTATCACCAGAATCAATAGTTTTTGCCAAAGCAATATAACCAGAAGAACCATTATGATAAGCAACAAAAACATTATCACTATCTAATGCATAAACGCCAGGAATGCCTGGATTAGGACTCTTTGCAGAAGTAGTTATAGTGGATGTGAGATAATTATCTCCTGCATTCTCTGATTTACCCATAACAAGATTAGTGCCAGAATAATACGGCACAAAGAAATAACCACCATAACCATCAAACGAAAAATAACCAGTAGCACTAGGCAAACTCTGACTTTTACCCCATTCATTACCACCGTCAATACTTTTTGCAGTCCATACACCTGTACCTAACTGATAAATAACAAATAACTCTCCGCCAGTATAATGTGTAAACACAGCATTCATACCAGGAACATTAGCATCAACAGTTGAATCATGCCAAGTACTTCCAAAATCATTAGAGTAAGAAAACTCAACATCAAAACCACTAGTATCAATAAAAGCAACATAAATATTAGTGCCGTCACTACGAACATCCCTAAAATAATCGCTTGCTGTAGCAGAAACCTGTCCGCCAGGCCAATCTTCAGCGCTCACAATAGAGCATAAAAGAATTAAAGCAAGCAATAATATTGTGCCTCTTTTTAACATCATATTTTATAGTTTATTCCTGTTTTTAAAGCTTTCTTTTTTAAATAATCTTGGATAAACAACATACCAGTACGCACAAACATAGATGATGAACAACACCCAACCAACATTGTTATGGAATAAGCTAAGCGCAAGATCGCTTGACCAGTACGCGCCAATAACCATTAAAATCATAACCCTTAGAACAGCTATAAGAAACATTATCCCTAAACCTATTAGAAGATACTTCAAAACTTTCTCTTTCCTTAATCTTTCATAATCAAAAAAACAGAATACAATGAACAGAGCAAGGAACATCAACAACGACATGATTCCAGAGCATGGAAGACCTATGTTTACCACAAATTTATCTAACCCTAGCGAAAATTCCTGCCCATAAAGTACACTAACCTCTCCAAAAATACTAAGCACCTTTGCATTGAGATAAGTTATCCCATAACCGAATAGCCTCCAGTTCATGTCAAGAAGTGCAATTGTAGCAAGATATCCTGCTACAACAACTATGACTGTTATAATCTCGTCAATGAACCTGTTAAAAAAACGAACTGTATAGATTCCAACAGCAAGGAATATTATGGCTCCAAAATAAAAGAGGTAGTTAAGCGTTATAACTAACCCCTCAGACCCAAGCATATCAACCACGCCTTGTGAATACCTTGTATAAACAAATAACACAAACGCAACAGCAGCAATGAAAATATAAACAATACTTTCCCATCCTTGCGCATACTGCTTCATGCTTGCTATTTCTTTATGTCTTAGTACCACAAACGCCCCAAGCACAAGTACCGCAACTATTGAAGCATACATGTTAGTCTCGATGAGGTCATTACTTCCAAAAACAGGACTAATAACCTTAAGCATTAAAGGAAGTAAAACATAAACTGCTACAAGAAATATTCCAGAACGTATAATAAAATCTCTCAACCCTTTTTTCATACTCTTATTTCCGCAACACGCATTTATAAACTTTTAGAAATCAAACAACCCTTTCTGGCACTTCTTCTCGTTTAACACTTTCCATGAATCCCATGTCTTCCTGAAAAGTCCAGGATACTTTTCCCAGTTTTCTTCAAGGAACTTCTGCGTTTTTGGATCGCTAGGATAACCTGAACCAAAATCAACACCAATCTGCTCTTTAAGGTTCTCAATATCCCTGTCACGTTCAACCTTTGCAAGTATCGATGCAGCTGCAACAACTACGTGGTTATAATCAGCTTTATGCTCTGGAATTATCTTTATCTTTTCATCATTAACATACCTTGAAATAAAATCCCTATACGCTGCGATATTCGGACTCGGACAGTCGACTATAACGCTGTCAGGATTAAACTCTCCATTAAGACCATTTACTATCTCAGCACTCTTCACAGCCTCAAGTTCGTTAAGGTTCAGGTTAACAGAAGCTCTTGCATCAATCTCTTCAGGAAACACCTTTATTATTTTTTTATCTTTTATTATTTTTAATATTTCATTATAAAGAAACTCCCTCTTTTCTTTTGTTAATAGTTTTGAATCCTTTACACCCATCTTTTTCAACCGAACTTCGTCAGAATCATCGATAACAACCCCAGCAATGACTATAGGACCTATCACCGGACCACGTCCTGCCTCATCAATACCTGCTTTTAACATGATAAAACCAAAAAACTAATGATTAATAAACTCTTCTTTTTAGAAAACTATATATACCTAATAACCGAATATAACCTAATAAAAACATATAAAACAAATCAAAAAGAGGTAATTAAAATGCCAGAATATGTAAAATCTAATGTTTTCTTCTCAGGGTTTAATGATTTGGACAGGTACGATCAAAGACGGATAAAAGAGATTATCTATTCAAAGACGCAGAAACTAGAACGCGATTTCAAGAATCTTCGCTCATTGAGGATACATTTCAAGAAATACGAAGAAGGCGGTTCTGTAAAGTACTCTGCACACCTGTTGATAGACGGCCCTACAAAACCTATTGCAATAGATACAAAGACAGCTAACTGGGACGCTGTACTGCTTATCAATAGGATTTTTGACAAGGCAAAGGTCCATCTTGCCAAGAAGTTCAAGAACTATCAAAGACCAAGAGCACTCTCTAAAAAGAAACTAGCTGCTCTTAGGTAATTCTTTATTTTTGAAGAGTTTTTTTTTCAATTTATTAACATAAGCGTGAGCTATCTGCATCGGCTCTGGAAGCTTATGACCTTTCAATGTCGCTTTTACAATGTTAAGCGTTGTTCCAAGACCGATCTTGTGTCCTGGAGAAACATAGACAGGTTTAGCAAACT
>JAHWHD010000096.1 GCA_019323525.1 Candidatus Woesearchaeota archaeon | reverse complement strand
TGCGGAGATCTTATTGATGCTAATACAAAGTTCCATGTAAACCCAACAGGTGCTTTTGTCAGGGGAGGTCCGTATGCTGACGCTGGTCTTACAGGTAGAAAGATCATTGTTGATACTTATGGTGGTGTTGGCAGGCATGGCGGCGGGGCTTTTTCAGGAAAAGATCCTTCAAAGGTCGATAGAAGCGCTGCGTATGCTGCAAGGTACATTGCAAAGAACATTGTAGCTGCTGGTATTGCTGACAAGTGCGAGGTACAGCTAGCTTATGCAATCGGAGTTGCAGAGCCTGTTTCGATTAACGTCGATACTTTTGGCACAGGAAAGATTCCTGAAGACAAGATATCTGAACTTGTAAGGAAACATTTCCCAATCAAGCCGGCAGATATACTTGAGCACTTAAAGTTGAGAAGGCCAATCTATTACAAGACAGCTGCATACGGCCACTTTGGAAGGGATGACCCTGACTTTACATGGGAAAGAACCGATAAAGCGGATGTTTTGAAGCAGGACGCTGGATTGTAATCTTTTATTTTTTATTTTGTTTATTTCTAATTGCCCTCCGTAAGTTTTTTAAATAACCGCTTTGAAATAAGAAAAATACCTATAATCTATATACTTGAGGTTAAAAATGGACTTGATCGACACTTATCTTAGGAACTTGAACAAGTTTAGTAGATGGTTGCATTATGATACTGATAAGGAGGGTACTTTAAGCACAGGTCTTAGTCCACAGGTTGTTAAAGATATCGGCGATACAGTACTCTCTATAAGCAGAACCACACTTCCTGTATATCATCGTATGCTGCAACTCTCAGAACATTATCCTGCGATGTTTGGCGAGTTCTTGAGGTATCTTGGCAATCATTTTTCGCATATCCGTCGCCTTGGAAAGACATTGAAGTTTCCACACAATGGAGATACTGCAGAGGTTAGCCTTGATAGATTGGAGAAAGTGGTTACCAGGCTTGAGAAAAGAAACGGTCACAAGTATGATGAGACTGATCTTATGCTTGATAAATGTAAAATGTATTTTCTTGAAGAGGTTGTTCCTGACTTCTATAGAGACCATGCCAGAGACTTTTTGAACTCTCTTCCTAAACCTATACAGTTTAGAATCGTTGATTTTGGTATGGATCTAAGAACTGAAGACCCTTCACGAAGGGTTGTTACAACTTATATAGACTTGCTTGAGATGTATGCTGACGATTTAATGCGTCCTGAAGTCGCTGAGGATGTTGTTGAAGAGGTTACTGGCAAATTCAAGATTTTTAATAGAAATCATTCTCCTTCAAATGAAAGCAAGTGGTAAACACTAAATCCTGCTTGTTCTAGTTTTTTTGAACCGCCAAGGTCGGGCAAGTCAATGACTGCAGAGCATTCGACTACTTCAGCGCCAAGTTTCTTAACGAGTTCAGCTGCTGCAAGAAGCGTGCCGCCTGTTGCGATAAGGTCGTCTGTTATCAGAACTTTAGAGCCTGGTTTGATTGCAGATTTCTGAACTTCAATGGAATCAGTAGAATATTCTGTCTGGTATTCGAGTTTATCGACATCACCAGGTAGTTTCCCTGGTTTTCTAATAAGAACAAATGATTTTCCAAGCTTCTCAGCAAGTATTGAGCCCATGATAAACCCGCGGCTTTCAACACCTGCAACAACGTCAAAGTCCATGTCTTTGTATCTTTTGACTAGCTCGTTCATCAAGAGCTTTAATCCATCTTTCTCGTTAAGTAAAGAGTTGATGTCTCTAAACATCACGCCTTGCTTTGGCCAGTGAGGGTATGTTTTTATTTTGGATTTGATTAATGAGATGTTGTCTTGTGCTATCTTAGGTATGGCGGTTGTAAGAAGCTTTGTTACTTTCTCTATATTTTGTTTGAATACTTTAAGGATCTCCTCCCAGGAAACAGGTTCTTCGTCTTCCTTCCAGCTATCATAGTCAGTTGACATCGCAACAGCTGCGTACGGGATCCCTGCTTCGTTTGCAAGTATGCATTCTGGTGCAACTGACATGTTGATTACATCAGCGCCCCATAATATAAACACCTTGCTTTCAGCCTTTGTCGAGAAGCGAGGTCCTTCGATTGTTATAACTGTGCCTTTTTCATGGTGCTCTAGGGAAAGTTCTTTTGCTGATTCTACAAGTAAATCTCTTAGTTCTCTGTCAAAAGGCTCTGCCATTGCACAGTGTGCTGGTTTGTGCTCTTCAAACTTGTCGTGGAATGTGATTGAACGATGGCGTGTAAAGTCAATGAACTGGTCAAGGATAACTAGATGACCTCTGCTTATGTTTTCCCTTAAACTTCCTACAGCAGTTGTTGCAAGTATATGCGTGCAACCTTGTTCTTTCAGAGCGTGGATGTTGGCTCTGAAATTTACTTGTGTAGGAGGGATGGTATGTTCTCTGCCGTGTCTTGCGATTAAGACAACGTCAATACCTTTGATCTTGCCAAGCTTTAATGATGAGGACGGTGCTCCGTATGGTGTCATCACGTCAAGATCTTTAGCATCTTCAAGAATGTTAGGATTGTCCAGGCCAGAGCCGCCTATGATGCCTATCTTTACCATATCTTCGGAGAAATGCAGTTTATTTATATCTTTTTTGATACCCAAATGTTCGTTCGCAGCCTTAATTGGATTTGATGTTGATTAAGGCGCCTGTTGTTTGACAAATCTAAAAGTTGCTCACTGGCCTTAACAGGCGACATTTGGGTAACTGTTATGGGTATATTATCCATATGTGTTATGGCTGGCCAATTACAACGAAACTTTAAATATAGGCTTTGTCTACCTATAAAACTTGGATGGGGTTTGCACACTTATACAGAGCTAGGCCAAAGAGCGCTAAGATAATTCCATATCCTGTTACTTCTTATAAAGATAGAAAGCGCGAGAGAAGGTACTATGAAAAGCAATGGCGAAAAGATAGCAAGCAAAATATGACTGATGCTAAGAGGGATCTGCTTGAAAGGTTGCGCATCAAAAGTTTAGAATTGTCATTTAAACAGTCTAATCTGATAAGGTGTCTTAACCCGCTCGTTGAAAGGGCTGAGTCACAAGAATCGGAAAAGAGGTTCGTAAGAGAGTCTGAGTCAAGATTTATCAGAGAGGATGTAAGCCAGGCACGGTTAAAGGTTGATCCTAGGCATTTTACAGATACTGAACAAGCAAGAGAGACTTTGGAACATGTTGTAATATCAGTCGAATCTGTTTCCTATGGGCGTATTGAAGACAGGCCTGTGTTTATAGATACAGACCTTATTGAGAGAAAGGAGTTTCTTGATGCTGCTCAGTCATCCATCGATGATTACAGGGCAAAGTTCAGGAGGCGGTTGTTGCTAAAAATATATTCTGTGTTCAAGGATTGTATCCCTGCTTATGCAACTGACAGGCAGAAATGCGACCCTGTAAACCCTAACTATGGTTTTATCAGGCACATGCTGGTTTCAGGAAGGCTTGAAGAACGAAAGGTTAGGCAGAGGTTGGTTGCACAGCTGTCCAAGGTTTTTTACAGCAAAGCCTTCAATTGCTGGGCAAGAGAGAGCGGTGAGGACCAAGAAGAACTGTTCAACAAGCTTGTAAATATGATTGTTAAGGAATCTGAAAAACCAGGGTTCATAGAAACGCTTGACAGGAAATATAATGCTAACATAATAGGACATTTTAATTTCGGATCTGTAAAAGGCATAGAAGATTTTCTTGAAAGGGCTGAGCCAAGATTTCTTGATGAGTATAAGCTCAAGATAAAAGAAAAGACTGGTAAAGACGTACATTTCTATTAAGATTTCTTTGCCTTGTCACTAATTATTGCAGAATTGCCTTCGGGGTCTGTTATGATGATCTTTACACTGTCCTGGGCCCAGAGTACCTTGTTTATCTTTTTCAACAGGTTCTTGGCTTTTTTCTTAACAACTGGGTCATCATCAGTGTCGCGCATGGTTTCGATAGTGGCTTTTACACGGTTAAGGATGCCTTCAACATTTGTCACATAGCCGTTACTTGAAGGGCCGGGCTCGATTGTGGTTATATGTGGAATCTTGACAGTTGCTGTTGAACTCTTGACAACTCGAATCTTGAGATCGTCTTCACTTGAAACGTCCAGGGTGAACTTTGAAGCAGCGTGTTTTTCAGCTACCTCGATATCTGCCTTGTAGTACTTGCACTCTTCACAACGCATAGAAAATAGGTATACCTTGCCAAAGTATGGTACGTCTTTCTCTTGCTCAGTTAAGGTAAGTTTCTTTTTACCGCACATAGGACATGGCTGTCCTTTCAGCTCGTTAATCTCTTCCTCTGGCATATGAAAATAGAATTAAATGGAATTTTTAAGGTTTTTGTTTTGGTTAAACCCTCTGGTTCGTTAATCCTAGAAAAAAGAAAGAACCTATTCTTCCTTAACTTCAGCTGTTGCAGAGCTTCTGTAGACTTTTGCGAAACTTGGAGTTACAACGATCCAGTCATCTCCAAAGCCTGCTATGTCGCCGTCGATAGCATCGCATGTTTTCTTTAATTTGTTGATAGCGCGCTTAAGCTCTACAAGATCTTTGTCTTTCAAAGGACGTATATTGACAAGGCCTATAGTGTATCCTTCTCTTAGAGAATCAAGAATTTGTTTTATGTCCTCGAATTCTTCGATGACAAAAGGACGGACCATGACTTTTGATGAGCCCTCTTTCAAAGGTTCATGCTCAAGTTCAACATATTCCTCTCCTTCATGTTCTTCGTGACCAGATGCTTTAAATTTGCCTTTCAATCGTGAAAATAACCCTGTCATTAGCTCTCCCCTCCTTTGAAATATAACAATAAAGATTCAAAAGATATATATAAATGTTTGCATTTAGGAATCTTCTGTTTTTGTAAGGGGTTTTATTCTCTCTTCAAAATGGAAAGCTTTAAAAATAAGCAATTACTAACATTGTTTATAAGGGAGGGTTAGAAATGGTAAAAAGAATTGGTGGAGCTAGAAGAAAAACCAGAAGTAAGATGAAAAAGCCCGTAAGAAGAAAGGGCAAGATTAGTATAACTAAGTATTTCCAGGAGTTTAATGAAGGTGACAGGGTTGCTTTGAAAGCAGAACCTGCTGTACAGAAAGGAATGTACTGCCTAAGGTTCCATGGAAAACAAGGAGTTATCAAGAGACAAGTAGGTAAATGTTATGAGGTTGCTGTAAAGGACCATAATAAGGATAAGATTTTGGTTGTGCATCCTGTACATCTGAAGAGGTTATAAAATGAAACCAGAAATAATATCAGAAGAACCAATTGGCATGGTAGAACTGAAGAAAGAGCTTGAGATGATCAAGGAGAGAGATGGAGAGCTTAACTTCAGGGCAAACAAAACAGAGGAGTACCTTGGCCAGTTTGCTGAACTTTCGCCTAACAAGTTTTCAGAGCTAAAAAAGAAGATTGAGGAACTTAACATCACAAGGCTTAAGCCTGAATATGTTGTTAAGCTGGCTGATCTTATGCCTGAGAGTTTGAACGATATCAAGGTCATAATGCAGGCGTATCCTGTGACAGTCAAACAGGAAGACCTGAAAAAGATCCTGGCTGTAATAGCGGAGTATAAAAAGAAATGATTGGAAAGAAGCGCGAGGAAGTTGTAATAGTGCTTGACTTTTTACCAAACGGGTATCCATTTGATACAAGGCCGAGCTATAAAAAGACTCCGATAGTGCAAGCTATAGGCAAGGAGAACTTTACACTTCTAGAGCTGGTTCCGAAGAAAGGTATCTTCCTTCAGCCTTACGAAGAGGTTTACATAGGAGAGGGTAAAAGGGAGAAGATTCACCATATAATCGGTAAGCTGGATGTTAACAAGTTGACAGGTACTGCGAGGACTGAGCTTGAGTTTGTGGTAAAGGAGCTTGTTAAAAAGAACGAGCAGAGGTTTGTGGATTTCTTTAACAAGGCACAGCCTTTGACTACAAGGATGCATCAGCTAGAGCTTTTGCCTAGCTTGGGTAAGAAGCACATGTGGCAGATTATCGAAGAAAGAAAGGAGAAGCCTTTTGAATCTTTCTTAGATATTAAGAATAGGGTAAAGTTGATGCCTGACCCTGAGAAGATTGTCATAAAGAGGATTATTAACGAGTTATCTGGTATTGAGAAGCATAAGATATTTGTGGATTAAAGTACTTCTAGAAAAAGTAAAGCTTAAATACTATTAGTTTATTTTTTTTATCTGCTAGGGAGGCAACTTCAGGAGGTGATGCATGCTTCGGTATGTTCAACCGTTGTGTCGACTTTTCGGAGTCGTCATACTTGAGGCCTAGACCCTAGCGTTCTTCATTATACTTCATCGCAAAGAAATCGTTTAAGTTTTTGTCTGTTACAATGCCTTTGTACTCGTCAGATTTAGAAAGTTCTTTCACAAGCTCGAAAAGTTTTCTGTCAAGCTTTAGTATCATGCCAACTAGTTCTTCTTTTGGCTTTTTCATTAGCTCGTCTATCACTTTTTGGTCCATTGCATAAAGGAAAGTAAAAGAAATATTTATGCGTTTTGGTCTATAGGTAAATTAAACGTCTTTACAATGTTGTCTAGAGTCCATGCTTTTATCTGCTGCGGTGTTGCTCCTAGGTTTGGGAGGAGTTCTTCAATAACTTCTCTATAGATGTAAAGGGTTGGGAATCCTGATGGGTGGCCGTCAAATAGTTTCTCGCCTATTGTGTGCGGTGCGTGGTCTGTCTCTATCCAGTCGATCCTGTTTTCAAGAAGAGCTATCCTTAGACCTGTCCTGTCTTCTTTTGATCTTAGCGGAGGGTTTGTCTTGTAAATGGCTCCGTGCTCTCCTCTAAGTTTTTCATCTGTCCACTTAAGATAAAGGGGCGTGGTCGCGCAAGTGATATTTCTTTCGCTCCTTGCTCTGTCCACTATCTCAACAACTTCTGGGCACGTCACATGGCAGATATGGATTGTTCCTTCAAAACCTTCCTCGTTTCCATATCTTATAACGTTTCCAGCAGAAGTGATCTCTGCAATCTTTGGTCTTGCTTGTGCGTGACTATAGGGCTCTGATGAGATATACCTGTAGCTGATGAGTGATTCTTCTTCACAATGCACTGCGATAACTCCCTTGTAGTTTGCCTCGGCCGCTTTTCTAAACACCAGTCTTTGCGATTCTTCAGTAGGGTTTTTCAGGTCGCCTACAGATTTGCAGGTGTATACCTTAACGCCTACAACTTGGGGGTGTTCCTCAGCTAACCATAACGCTTCCTCTAGCTGTTTAGGGTCTGCAGTTGCACCAACATAAAGGAAATAACGGTAAGCCTGGTCTTCAGGTACTAAAGAAAGTCTTGCCTTTACATCAGGCTCTCTAAGGATCGGTTCCCTGAGGTTAGGCATATCAATAACATATGTAACGCCTGCTTTTGTAGCGGTCTCCAGACCGTGGACTATTGTCTCTTTATAATTTTGTTCTCGGTCCCTGAAATGTACATGTCCGTCTACTCTTGGGTAGCTCATAATGTTTTCACCTTTCCTTTAATCTCGTCGATCGAGCTGTAACCTTTGTTTTGCATATATGCTTTGAATTCGTTCAATATCCTGAAGAAACAACCAGGACCTTCTTGCTGGAAAGCTGTTCCAATCTGGACAGCTGATGCTCCTGCAAGGATGTATGTAAAGACGTCAACACCTGAATCTATACCGCCGACTCCAATGACATCTGCATGGTCGAGCTTTTGATAAAACCTTCTTACGTTTGCTAAAGCATTAAATTGGCAATATTTGCCCCCGATACCACCAAAACCTTCTTTAGGTTTTATGACAACAGATTCTGTCTTAGGGTCTATGACAAGTCCATTGCCTAGAGAGTTTATACATGTGACAAAGTCTACCTTATGCTCATTTAGGATTCCTGCCATAGTATCGATATGTACGGGGTCAAAATATGGCGGGAGCTTTACACCCAGAGGTTTGGATGTTGCAGCCCTTGCTGCTCTTAAAACTTCATCAGATTGAGGAAAGTCATAGGCCATCTGCGGTTTATCAGGTACATTTGGACAAGATAGGTTAAGCTCTATCATATCAACATCTGAATCGTCAAATGCTTTGAGCATCTCAATATTATCGGCAAGAGATAATCCAGAGACAGAAGCTACAACTGGTTTGCCATGAGCTCTTAAAATTGGGATGAACCTTAGGTATTCTTTATAACCCAGATTAGGAAGTCCCATTGAATTAATAGAGCCGTGAGGAAGATCATAGTATCTTGGTTCAGGGTTTCCTTCCCTTGGTTCTCTTGTACAAGATTTCATCAGGATTGCGGCTGAGCTGGATTCAGCAATCTCTTCAAGCTCTTCTAGTTCTGTACACCTTGGTCCTGATGCATTGAATATTGGATGTTTAAATTCTATACCTGCTACACTAGTTTTCATAGTATCACCTTTTTCAAATACGTTGTTTAAATCCTGTTTATATGTATTTTGTAACTGGAGAGTTTAGTTTCTGTAATTGTTATATTTTTATTGAATTAAATAAAAAAAAGAAATTAATATTTATAGAGCAGAGTGTCTAGATCTTCTTCTTTTAAATCTGGAAGGTTTTTGATGTGTTCGCCTACACTCTCCACTTTAGTAACAGGTTTAGATTTCAGCGGTATTGCTAGAGATTTAAAAACGCTTTCGATAGTGGTCGGTTGCGTGGATTTAAATGAATATCCTGCTAGATTTTTAAAGTATCCGTCGTCTTCTTCACTGCATACTGGGCTGTCAATCATGCCAAAGCCTATTGTCACAGGTGTTGTCATGTAAGCTGATGTTACAGGCCCAGATGTGCTTTTCATACCTGCAAGTGTTTTAAAGTATCCATCGTCTTCTTCAGTGCACACTGGGCTGTCTATCATGCCAAACCCTATTGTCACAGGAGTTGTGCTGTAGGTTGACATTAATGACGTCGTGGTTTTCATTGTAGCAGCGAGTCCTTTGAAAGTTCCATCGTCTTCTTCAGCTGTTGAAGATAGTGAAAAAATATGGTCTCCCATTGTCTCGGGTCTTGTGCTCTTTACACTATACCTGCCAAACAATGACGCGCTGTCATCGTGTTCAACCTCTTCAGTTGATAATCCTGAAAACGGTATTGAGTATAAGCTGTATCTGCCAAATAATGATGGACTGTCTTCATGCTCGACTTCTTCAGTTGATAATCCGCTAAAGGGTATTGAGTATTTTGGCTTTGGAGGTAAATGAGTTTTTATCAACCAGCCAATGTCGTCGTTGTCAGTTCCTGTCTCAGATGCAATGATCGACTTAAATGGAATCGAGGGCTGTTCAAGAGAATATGTTGTCTTTACCTTGTACTCTTTTGTTATACTTGGCGGAGATGTTATATTGTCTGCTGCAAATGTTGATGCAGTAAATGCAAATGCCAGTGCAGCTATTGCAGAATATAGTCGTTTCATTTTGGTTATGCCTCCATATAGTATATATTATGTATATGTTTTCTAAATATTTAAACTTTGGGTAAGGACTTATTGGAGACGAAATCATATGTTTTTGTTTTATAGACGGAGATTTATTTAGAATTAGATAAAGTTAATAAATAGATGTTTTGAACGGGGTTTTTAAGGAGACTTCTTTGTCTTCCAATAGTGCTCGTCCATGAGCTTTTTACATTCTTTGCGCATGAATGGTCCTTTTAGCATCACTTTAGGTGTTCCTTTCTTAAGGATGTCTTTACACTTAACCTTGATTCTTTGGGTATACAGTTCGTTCTCGTCGTCCATTGCTGCACCGTAAACAATTCCTTTTGCTTTTGACCATACGATTGCTGATGCGCACATCGGACATGGTTCGTAAGTAGTGTAGACCCAGCAGTCTGTCAAGTAGAAGGATTTTAGTTTTTTGCAGGCTTTTTCTATCGCGTTAATCTCTCCGTGTCTGAAAGGTTGCTGTTCTTCGTAGACAGTCGTCCAGCCTCTGGCAAGGATTTTATTATCTTTAACAATAACACACCCTACTGCTTTGTGTTTCTTTGCTAACTCGATAGCTTCAAGCATGAACTTCTTGTTTGGGTGCTTCATTTTCTTGCGATAAAGAAGAAATCTCTCGAATTGTTGATGTATTCTGATTTATTTGCGTATTCTACTTGCAAGTCAAACATCTCTTTACGCTTCTTTTTGTTTTCTAGCCAGTCAGGGGTCTCGTATTTATCAAGAAGGTTATAAATTCCGTAAACCTTTATTCTTTTGAAGGATTTGAAAGCTTCTCTGAGTTCTTCTAAAGTGAACTCATGGCTCCAGTGGCTTCCGCCCCCCCATGAGATGTGCCTGTCTCCTGTTTTCATGCTTTTCTTGAACAGTGTAAAGTCTCCGCTTTTCAGTTCATGTTTTGAGGCGTAAACAAACCTATTATTTACATTGCCCATGACTAGTCCGTTCGGTTTCAGTACTCTTTTTATCTCTTTAATGGCTTTATTATAATCGCCGCAATAGTCAAGGATTGCGTTTACAACAAGAACTATGTCGAATGAACTGTTTTTATGGTTTTTTAAGTTTGTAACGGATTCTTTGACGAATTCTAGTTTCACTTTATTTTTCTTTGAAATAATTTTTGCTTTATCAAGCATGCCTTGTGATATGTCAGAAAGAACTACATTGTGTCCTTTTTTTGCAAGCGGTATTGCGAACCTTCCTATGCCTCCGCCTATGTCAAGGATCCTGAGTTTTTTTTTTGGGAGGTTTATGTGTATGAAATGTTCCAGTAACTCGTCACAGAACCTTTTATTATGATCTTCATATCCTTTAGATACTTTGTCATAAAACTCTTCAAGTTCTTTCTCTGTTTTCATTTTAACCTCACAGGTTTAAACGCTTTACCGTGTTTCTTTTTCATATATTTTTCTATATACTCAAGGTACTCTTTTGCATCTTCACCTTGCGGTACGATTAAAAGGTCAACTGGAAAGCAAGGGTTTTGTTTTTTTGATTTTGTTACAATTGCGAAATCAATATCGCCTGGGCTTTTTTTATTTGAGATGACTGAGCCTACTGCGTAGACTTCTTCAAGGTCTGGCTCCAGTTTATTTAGGATCTTCTTTGCCTCTTTCCACATTTCTTCTCTATCCTTTGTGTTAAGGTATTTTTTTGGCATGTTTTTCATGGAAATATTAATAAAGTGATTTGTCTTTAATAAGCTTTATGTCTAAGCACTCTGACCTATACAAATTATGGAAAAACTATGTCGATTCTAAGATCCTGTACAGGGTTATATCTTCTGAATATGTTGCTGACATAAAAAAGAATGGCATCTCTCCTAGGAAGGATCCTTACAAGAAGATGATTCCTAAGATAAAGAAGCTTCTTAACCTGATTGTTGCTTTAGAGAAGAAAGGGTTTGTGCATAAACAGAAGTGGGGACCTAAGGTTGTTGGGCCTAGGAAGATTAGAGGAGTGTCTAATGTTGATATGGACAAACCGTATATTGATTTTACACCGCATCGTAAGGAAGTTATGTATTATTTGAACTATAAAGGGGGTGCTTTGACTACGTGTGTTTTCTTGATAACCTCAGATATTAGAAATAGAAATCCTTCATTGACCAAGAAACAGAAAGAGTTTGTCGAAGAACTTTATGCTTGGTCCAAGAAAAAGAGCTCTTACAAGAATAAAGTATTGTACTGCAAAGGTTCAGCGCGTTTTTTTGAGAAGGCAAGGTTCAAACCTTTGCGTAAGAAGGTTTATTGGGTATCTCCTTTTGGCAGTTTCTACCATTTCAAGAAAGTAATTGAAGCGTATGACTGGAAACGGTATGAACCTTATCTTACTGGTAAGGATTGGTATAATCTCAGGGCTGTGACAAAAGTTCCTGCTAAAGCGATACTTAAGATAGGTAATATTTAAATATCTCGAGATATAATATTTCTAAAAAAGAGGCATACAATGAAGAACCTAGAGATAGCTAAGATATTCTATGAAATTGCAGATATTCTGGAGATGAAGAATGTTGCATGGAAGCCTGGTGCTTACAGGAAGGCTGC
>JAHWHD010000095.1 GCA_019323525.1 Candidatus Woesearchaeota archaeon | reverse complement strand
GATAGCTTCACGTATCCTCAACTGGGATTTCAAGTAAAAGGCAGTCATCTGTACCTTTCCAAAATCGGAGATGTCTATGTAAAAATGCATCTAAAGACCAAGGGGGAAATAAAAAGAGTGATAGTAAGACGCGCTGCATGTGACAAGTGGTTCGTTTCGATAATAACCGAATCAGAAGAAAAAGAAGAGCCAACTCTTAAAAAGGAGATTGAACAGGTAATTGGAATAGATGTTGGATTATCCAATTTTGCAACAATGTCTAATAGAACTTCCATATCTAACCCACGTTTTTTCCAGAAAGAAGAAAAAAAAGCTTGCAAGAGTCCAGCGCAAATTATCAAGAACCGCAAAGGGTTCTTCTGAAAGAAAAAAGACAATAAGAATTGTACAAAGGGTACACGAAAGAATTGCAAACAAGCGTTATGATTTCACTCACAAATTAAGCCGGGATCTTGCGACCTATTATTGTTTATTGCTTTTGAAGATTTGAACATTAAAGGGATGGTCAAAAATCATTGTCTTGCAAAGAGCATATCAGATGCTGCATGGAACAAATTGATCACTGCAACAAAGTACAAGGCTGAAAGTGCTGGTACTACTGTTGTATTGGTTAATCCGGCAAATACTTCTAAAATGTGCTCAAGATGTGGTCTGCTCGTTGAAAAGACATTATCAGACAGAACACATGAATGTCGTAGCTGTGGTCTTGTTATGGACAGGGACCACAATGCAGCTATCAACATTCTCAGATTGGGATTACAATCTATCGGTATTAAATCCATAGAAGCCCACGAATTTTAGTCGTGGGAGCAGTCACTTTCACAATGCATACCCAATGCTTATTAAGATATAATTAGATGTAAAATCATATGGAACTATCCTTTAATAGTGGTACAATTGTCATTCGGGGAGACGTCAGGGTCCCAAACTCTACATGGGATGAACGTTCAAAAACCTTTAGGTCGATGGCTTTGTACTACCGGGATATCATTGATTATCTTAAAAATTCAGGTATAACTTATACGGATAATGTTCTTGACTTTCTACCGTGTCCTGAACTTCAGAGCACAATTACATTAAGAGAATATCAAAAAAAGTCTCTTGATGCATGGATTCTGAATAACAAAAGTGGTGTAATCGTATTACCAACCGGGAGTGGTAAAACAGTTATAGGGGTCAAAGCAATTTCCTTACTGAACATCCCAACAATAGTGATTGTTCCAACTCTTGATCTGCTTGCCCAGTGGCGTTCCAAACTAGAGAAGGAGTTCAAAGTTGATGTGGGAATTATTGGTGGTGGAAAGCAGGAGGTAAAAGCCTTAACTGTATCTACATATGACTCAGCATATATCCATGCTTCCAGGTTGGGAAACAAATTCGGCTTTGTCATTTTTGATGAAGTGCATCATCTTCCTGCCGAGGGCTACAAGCAAATAGCTGAGATGTTTGCTTCGCCTTTCAGGATGGGTCTAACGGCTACATATGAAAGAGAAGACGGAGCTCATAGTGAGATTGACCGGCTTGTTGGTGGAAAGGTATTTGAGAAAAAAGTAAAAGAGCTTACAGGAAAGTATTTATCTCCTTTTAAACTTCAAAAGATCGTGGTTGCACTGACTGAGGAGGAGCAGTTAGAATACGATCATAATCAGGAAATTTTTGTAGACTATCTCCGAAAAAGTAACATCGTGATCAGGACCCCATCGGATTTCCAGAAGATTATTATCAGAAGTGGAAGAGACCCCAATGCAAGGAAAGCACTTCTTGCAAGAAATAAAGCAAGGAACATCGCCTTGAACAGCGTATCCAAGATAGAAAAATTCAGGGAAATCCTAAAAAAGCATAACGATAGCAGATTATTCATTTTCACCGAGCATAACAGTCTTGTCCATAAGATATCAAAGGAATTCCTGATACCAGCCATAACATATAAGACTCCAAGCAAGGAAAGGAGTGAAATTCTTGATAGGTTTAGGTCGGGTGTATATAGGGCAGTTGTTACATCGAAGGTTCTAGACGAAGGAATAGATATTCCTGAAGCAGATGTAGGGGTAATCCTGAGCGGAACAGGTAGTGTAAGAGCTTTTATTCAACGTTTAGGAAGAATACTTAGAATGAAGGAAGGGAAGGAAGCTGTCCTGTATGAGATAGTATCGGCAGAGACAAGTGAGATCAACACAGCAAGAAGAAGAAATAAAGCTCTGAGGTAGAAAATAATGCTTACCAGTGATCTTCTTTTTACAAAAAGCTACAAGGGGAAGATTGAACCAGTTTATGCTAGTCTTAACCTTGAGAATCTTGAGATTTCAGGCTCTTTAATAGACCTGTTCCAGAAACATGTCGGAAAAACATATAGTCAACTCTCTGAAGAAATAGAAAGTATCGAAGAGGTCGACTACCGTTTGATAAGGGGATTATCTCAGATACTAAAGAGAAGATGCGTTATTGAGATGATGTCGATCATAGAGCCATCAATTGCCAGAAAAATGGTTTTTGAGGAGGGTAATGGTGCTGTTTTCGATATGAAAGAAAGAAATGAAGTCATTGGTAGGGTTGCCGGAAAATTGTCTGTTAAACCTGATGAACTGGAAAAGGCTCTATGGGCAGACATGGAAGAAAACTTGATGATTAAAGAATTCAAGGCAATAACTCCTGAAAATCTGCTCAGGCAATATAACCTATCACTGACACAGACCCTTCTTTTTAGGGCAACGGGTATGGAAATTCAAATTGAGGATAATTTTCAAGAGGTCTTCTGGAAAATTAAACGGTTTGGATTGATGTATTTCATTGAGAATGATAGGATATACATTGATGGAGCTGTTTCCTTGTTCAAGATGACCGAAAGATACGGTACGTCCTTGGCAAAACTGCTGCCAACTATTATTAAGTGCAATAAATGGAGCTTAAAAGCGAGCATCTTGAAAAAAACAATGCGAGGAAAGCGGATTTATGATTTCATTTTGGATGATACTAAGGCAGTCTTCAATATTGAACCAGATTCTAAGCTGGAAAAATTTGACAGTGCCATTGAAAAGGAATTTTTTTCACACAATTTCAACGGCTGGCTTGTCAGGAGAGAAACAACAGTATTGAAAGCAGGCCAATATGCCTTTATTCCTGATTTTTCCTTCGAGAAAAATAGAAAGGTGATATACGTTGAAATAATCGGTTTCTGGACACCTGGATATCTAAAGAAAAAGATTCAAAAGATCAATTTATTGAAGAAAAAAGTAAGAGAAGATATGGTACTTCTTGTGAATAAAAGTCTTGCTTGCTCTGGCTCAGAATTCAATACTGAAAATCTAATTTTCTATGACAGGAAGATACCATATCTGGAGATTAT
>JAHWHD010000094.1 GCA_019323525.1 Candidatus Woesearchaeota archaeon | reverse complement strand
GCATGATAGGAGTTGCCATCTTCCTTATACCTTTCTTGATAGTCATCAGCAACTATTACCTTTATTTCATAGTGGTTGCTCTTGGCATTGTCTTTGGTCTATTGTTTAACTTTATTGTCCAAGACATCGAGCATCTTGAACCAAAGCATCACTGGTTTGCCGGAATATTCATACCTGTAATTGCTGTGCTAGCACTTACAATATCTGTGCATGTAGCTAACCGAGCAGACGAGATTCTTAAGGTGACTTTGAGACACAATCCTTGGACAGTAAGCGCGATTTTTATTATCGTGTTCATGCTGCCTTTCATAATATCCTCAATAAAGAAGAAATCTTTATAAAACATAGATTTTTCTTGTTTTCTTTATGGCGGCTGTGGTGTAGCCTGGTTGTTGCCGACACGAACGTGGAGGCACAGGGAAACAGCACAGGAGACTGTGGAAACTTCTGCAGACATCTCCTAGCCCGAGTTCAAAATGCTTTGGAACTCTCCTGGCACTGAAAGTCTCGGCAGCCGCCCCATTTCTTAATGCCTATACGAAAACACTGATACAAACCAGACTGCAATGCCTATGTAGATAGACCACGCTGCTTGATTCAAACTCAAGACAGGAAGATCAGGCTCATAAAACAGGCTTGCAACATAGACAAATCCGTACACAGCAATAACCACAGCTACCCCTGCATTCCTTAGGGACTTACTTACCACGCTGGCAGTCCTCTCGTCAAAACCATGCTTTATCTCTTGCCCCTTTCTAAGCTTAATTAGATTGCTTATTGAATGCCACAATAGTAATACCCCTATAACCGCAGTAACGAATATCCCTAAAGTAGAGTTTGCAAAATACCAAATATCAAAACCCATTAGAATGGCCTTGATGATTGCCCATAGCAAACCACCAATTCCAATAACTAATAGAAATGTTTCAAATTTCTTCATCATCTTGTTTCTGTTCATTTTAATCCTCCAATTCTTTCTTGCTGGGCATAAACAATTCTTCGACTCTGCATTTAAGAGCTTTACAGATCTTCATCGACAAAATCAGTGAAGGATTGTACTCTCCTCTCTCGATGTACAAGATTGTCTGCCTCGTGACACCCACTTTTTTGGCAAGATCCTCTTGAGTGAGGTTTTCCCTTGCCCTGAACTCTTTGATTCTTGTTTTCATCTTTTGTAACCTTTGTCTAACTTTTAGTTATTATAAACTAACAATTTGTTAGGTAGAAATAACATTTTCTATATAAAGCTTATGTATAACTTTAGCAAAATCCAATCCCTTATAACAATCTTTAAATACTACCTATCAACTTCAAACAAATACAAGTCTGGAGCGCACAATAAGTCTCCTGGCCTTAACTGAGATTAAGGCCGTAAGTTAAGCTTATGACATTATAGTTGTTCTATAATGTAATTAAAATGGCAGAAGAAAAATTCAAACATATAATAAGAATAGTTAACACCGATTTAGATGGTAATATCTCTATTGTCAGGGCTCTAAGGAAGATAAAAGGCGTATCTTTCATGTTCTCTAACATGGCATGTGTCCTTTCTAAGGTTGACAAGAAAAAGAAAACTGGCAACTTATCAAACGAAGAGGTGCAGAGACTTGAAACATTCTTCAAAGATCCTGTAGCCCACGGCGCACCTGAATGGTCTCTTAATAGGAGAAAAGATCCTTATGATGGAGCATCATCCCAGATTCTGTCTACAGATATCAAGTTCATTGTTGATAACGACCTTAAACGTCTTAAGATGATTAAATGTTATAAGGGCGTTCGACATATGTCAGGCCTTCCTGTACGCGGCCAGCGCACAAAATCAAATTTCAGAAGGAATAAAGGTAAAGGACTCGGCGTGAAAAAGAAAGCCACAGGAAAGGTAGGTAAATAATGGGAGATCCAAAAAAAATTAGGAAAAAGTATGACACGCCTCAACATCCTTGGGAGCGTGCCAGGATGGAAGAGGAATCTGTCTTGATTAAAGAGTACGGTCTTAAGAACAAGCGAGAGATTTGGAGACTTGCCTCTCTTATGAGAAAGTTGACAGGTAACGCAAAAAAACTCATCACCTCAAGGACTAAACAGTCAGAGGTAGAAAAACTACAGCTTCTCTCCAAGCTCCAGAGGATGGGGCTTCTCGCAGAAGGTTCTAAGCTGGAAGACGTACTTAGCCTAAACATTCGCGATTTGATGGAGCGAAGACTCCAGAGCATAGTCTTCAAGAAAGGCTTTGCAAGGTCAATGAAACAGGCAAGACAGTTTATCACACACCAGCACGTAATGGTCGGTGACAAGAAGATTGCTGTCCCTTCATATCTTGTTCTAAAGGAAGAGGAAGCAACAGTTAATTTTACACCAGTGTCCGGTCTTTTAAATCCAGATCATCCTGAACGCAAGGTTCTTGAGAAAATTGAACCGTCTAGCGAAGAGACCAAAGAGCAAAAAAAACCAAAAAAGAGAGCAGAGAAAAAAGAAAAACAGGAAGATGAGAAAGCTGAGCTAGAAATTGAAGACATCAAAGACCAAGAATTAGAGGAATAAAAATGCCTGAAAAAACTCCTGACAAAAAACCTGAAAAAAAGTTTGAACGTAAGAAATTTTACGCTAGATGGGGCATTGCACACATTTATTCTTCATATAACAATACCATAATCCACATTACAGACATTACAGGGACCGAGACCATAGCCAAAGGTTCAGGCGGCATGGTTGTCAAGTCACACAGGCTCGAAGGCTCTCCTACAGCAGCAATGTCAGCTGCCAAAAAAGCTGCAGAGGTTGCACGTGACAAAGGCATAACAGCAATCCATGTAAAGATAAAAGCACCAGGAGGCCATAACGGCCCTAACAATCCAGGACCAGGCGCACAAGCAGCAGTAAGGGCTCTATCGAGAATGGGTCTTAGGATTGGCATAATTGAAGACGTCACCCCAATTCCTCACGATGGTTGTAGGAAAAAAGGTGGCAGGCGAGGTAGGCGTGTATAATGGAAGTTGCAAACTTATCAAAGGATAAAGAAAAGATTACTTTTGTTTTAAAGGACACAACAGCAGCTTTTGCAAACAGTTTAAGACGGACAATCATGGACGAAGTACCTACAATGGCTATTGAGGATGTAGAGATTCGTAAGAACAACTCGATACTGTACGACGAGATCATTGCCCATAGGTTGGGTTTGGTCGTACTCAAGACAGACTTGAAATCCTATAACGAGCCTGACAAGTGCAAATGTAACGGAGAAGGTTGCGCAAGGTGCCAGCTAAAACTTACGCTTAAATCAAAATCTCAGATAGTGACAGCTGCAGAGATTTCATCTGCAGACCCTAAAGTTGTGCCTGTCTTTGACAAGACTCCTATTGTAAAGCTCACAAAAGGCCAAGACATCGAGCTCGAAGCTACAGCAGTCCTTGGCAGAGGCAAAGACCACGCGAAATGGTCTCCAGGACTTGTATTTTATAAACATCCTGTAAATATTAAGTTAAACGTTTCAAAGATAAAGAACCCTGACGAACTTGCACAGGTTTGCCCTGTAAATATATTTGACGTTAAGTCAGGCAAAGTATCTATCAACTCAAAAAACGTATCAATCTGTCATCTTTGCGAAGCATGCACAGACCTTTGCCCTGGTGGTGTTGAACTTAACGAGGACAGGTCCAGCTTTATTTTCACAATTGAACCATGGGGCCAGTTAAAGGCGAAGGACATGGTAAAGAAAGCTGTAGACATACTGCAGGATAAACTTGATAATTTTGTTGATAAGGTAAAGTCGCTATGAGAGGACCAACAAATCTGGAATTAAAGAATCTGATACTTGACTTAAAGAAAAAAGAGTCAAAACTCTGGAAAAGGATAGTTAAAGATCTGCAAAAACCTTCGAGGATACGAAGAAAAGTTAACATTTACAAGATAAACAAATACACCCGTCCAGATGAAACAGCCTTGGTTCCTGGAAAGGTTTTAAGCCTTGGAAACATTGACAAAAAGATCACGATTGCAGCACTGAGCTTCTCAGATGCCGCTGTTAAGAAGATTACTGCAGCAGGAGCAAAACCAATCACGATTAACCAACTTTTCAGGCAAAACCCTGAAGGTAAGAAAGTAAGGATTATAGGATAAAAATGATAATAGACGCAACAAACCTGGTTTTGGGAAGATTCGCAACAAAAGCAGCAAAAGCAGCTTTACTTGGCGAGAACGTAGATATTGTTAATTGCGAGAACGCAGTAATCACTGGAAGCAAAGCAACAGTATTTGCCAGGTACAAGAGAAAAAGAGAACTCGGAATCCCCCTTAAAGGTCCCTATTTTCCAAGACAGCCTGACAGGTTTGTCAGAAGGATTGTCAGGGGAATGCTTCCTTATAAGAAACCAAAAGGTAGCGAAGCATTTAAAAGGGTAATGTGTTACAGAGGTATACCTGACAAATTCAAGGATCAAAAATTCGTTACATTCAAAGAAGCAGATGTTTCGAAACTGACAACGCTTAAGTTCATCACAGTCAAAGAACTCTGCAAATTACTAGGTGCAAAATGAAAGTAGTACACACATCAGGAAAAAGAAAATACGCAATTGCCAGAGCAACTTTAAAACCAGGCAACGGCAAGGTCAAGATAAACGGAGTTCTGCTTGACGTTTACGGAAACGAACTTTCACGCGCAAAGCTAATGGAACCTTTGATTTTGGCAGATAAACATTCTGCAAAGGTCGACATAAACGTCAAAGTTACAGGCGGCGGCTTTATGTCTCAGGCAGAGGCAGCACGTCTTGCAATCGCTAGGGCTTTGATTCAGTTCGCAAAAAGCGAAAAACTAAAGCAACAGTTCCTTGAATATGACAGAAACCTTCTTGTAGCAGATACGAGGAGAAGAGAGCCATGCAAACCTAATGATTCAAGGGCTAGGGCTAAACGTCAGAAATCGTACAGGTGATCATATGATAATACCTATAAGATGTTTCAGCTGCGGAAAACCAATCGGCCATCTCTGGGAAGAATACAAGGAAAGGGTTAAGAACGGCGAGGAGCCGAAAAAGGTTATGGACGAACTCGGCCTTGAACGTTACTGTTGCAGAGCCACATTCCTTGGACATGTTGACTTGATAGACACAGCAGCACTGTTTAAGAAATTTTAGATTTTTCTTATTTTTTCTAAAATTTAGAATTTCTCATATTATCGTTTCTTGACATACCATAATATTTAAATAACAATTACTTATCATTCTTACAATAATGCAAGACTTCAAAAAAATACAAGACAAATGGCAGAAAAAGTGGTCAGATAAAAGGATATTCAAGGTAAAGGAAGACCCAAAGGCACCCAAGTTTTACTGTCTAGAGATGTTTCCATACCCTTCAGGTTCTGGCTTGCATATGGGCCACGCACTAAATTACACAATAGGCGACATCTATGCGAGATTCAAACGCATGCAGGGCTTTAATGTGCTTTACCCTATGGGCTATGACTCTTTCGGCCTTCCTGCAGAGAACGCGGCAATCAAGGCAAAAGTACATCCTAAGGATTACACTAACAAATCAATCAACAATTTCATAAGCCAGCAAAGATCTCTTGGCTTGAGTTACGACTGGGACCGCATGGTCTCTACTTGCACACCAGAATACTACAAATGGAACCAGTACTTCTTCCTCAAGTTCCTTGAAAAAGGTCTTGTCTACAGGAAAAAAGCACCTGTAAACTGGTGCCCTAAATGCAACACAGTCCTTGCTAATGAACAGGTTCATGACGGCAAATGCTGGCGTCATACAGATATAGATGTTGAACAGAAAGACCTTGAACAATGGTTTATCAAGACAACTGAGTATGCAGAAGAACTTCTTAACGACATACAAAAACTCGACTGGCCTGAACGTATAAAGATTATGCAAAAGAACTGGATCGGAAGAAGCGAAGGAGTGACTCTTAACTTCGATGTTGTAGATGAAAGAGGAAGAAAGATTGACGAGATCAAAACATTCACAACTCGCGTTGACACAGTTTACGGAATAACTTATCTCGTCCTCGCAGCAGAACATCCTAAGGTCATTGAATGGACAAAAGGAACTAAGATAGAGAAGGAAATTAAAAAATTTATTTCAAAGGTGAAAAGCCAATCAACAATAGAGAGGACAGCTGAAGGCAAGGAAAAGAACGGAATGTTCCTTGGAAAATACTTCATAAACCCTTTTACAGGAGAAAAGTGCCCGTTGTGGGTTGCTGATTACGCTCTTTACGATTACGGTACTGGGGCAGTAATGGCAGTACCAACGCACGACCAAAGAGATTTCGAGTTTGCAAAAAAGTACAAACTTCCTTTGAAGATTGTGATATCTCCTTCAGGCTGGGACCTTGACGTTAAAAAGATGACCAGGGCTTATGCAGAGCCAGGCGCATTAGTAAATTCTGGAGATTTTGATGGTATGAACAATCTTGACGCGATTGAAGCAATCGCTAAGTACGCAGAAGAAAAGGGGTGGGGCAAGAAGACTGTTAACTATAAACTAAAAGACTGGCTTGTCTCAAGGCAGAGATACTGGGGAACCCCGATTCCTATATTATACTGCGAAAAATGTGGCGCAGTCCCTGTTCCTGAAAAAGATCTTCCTGTCCTTCTCCCTGAAAATGTCAAGTTCGGAAAAGGCAACCCTCTTGCATCGCGCAAGGAATTTGTAAACGCCGAATGTCCAAAATGCCATCAGCCTGCTAAACGCGAGACAGACACAATGGACACTTTTTTTGACAGTAGTTGGTATTTTTTAAGATACTGCGACAGCTCTAATTCCAAAAACCCCTTTGACAAGAAGAAAGCAAAATACTGGATGCCTGTCGACCAGTACATTGGCGGAGCAGAACACGCATGCATGCATCTGATATACGCAAGATTCTTTACAAAAGCTTTACGAGATTTAGGATTTTTAGGATTCGATGAACCATTTAACCGGTTGTTCAATCAAGGCATGCTCCATGGCGAAGACGGTCATGTGATGAGCAAGTCCCGCGGCAACGTGGTCCTCCCTGAAGAAGTCTCTGAAAAATACGGAATTGATACTGCGCGTTTTTTTCTTGTATCTATAGCTTCTCCTGATAAAGATCTTAGCTGGAGCGATTCTGGAATCCAGGGAAGTGCAAGATTTGTGAAGAGATTGTTTGACTATTTTGAGGACCTGGCTCTTGGAAAATCAAGCAAACGGGTAGATAGCAAGCTTCACAAGACGATTAAAGGCGTCACAGAAGATATTGAGAATTTCAGGTATAACTTTGCTATAATCAAGCTTAGGAACTTGTTCGATTCATTCGATTCTCAGGTAAGCAAGAAAACCCTTGAATCATTTCTTAAACTGCTGCACCCATTCTGTCCGCACATCACAGAAGAGTTATGGGCGCGTTTAGGCAATAAACCTTTTCTAAGCCTTGAGACCTGGCCAAAGTACGATGAGTCCAGGATAGACGAAAAAGCTGAAGCTGCAGAAGACATCTTGAACAGCACAGTCGCAGACATCAAAAGGGTTCTAACTCTTATAAAATTCAAGCCAAAAAGTATCACATTATTCATCTCTGAGAAATGGAAGTATGATTTTTTTAAATCACTAAAGGCGCAGCTAGAAGAGACAAGGCATTTTAAGAAGATAATAACTCACGTTTTAAAAGAAGAGTCACTCAAAAGATATTCAAAGGATATCTCAAAATTAATCCCTGCATTACTAAAGGACCCTTCTAAAATTCCATTAGTGGTTCTTGATCAAAAATCAGAGATTTCAAACTTGGAAAACATTAAAGACAAACTTAAAACCGAATTCGATTCAGACATAAATATATTGCCTGCTGAGAAATCAAAAGAGCAGAAATCAAAACAAGCAACTCCTGGAAAACCAGCTATCCTAGTACAATGAAAAAACTCGATAAAGTGCTTATACTGATAATTGTTGAACTTGCTTTAGCAGCTGCACTGATCAGCCTTTCTACTGTTTCAAAAATGTTTGTAGCGATTTTCCTTCCGCCTGTTATGGCAGTCACATTATTTGCTTTGATGATCTCAATAGTAGATATGAATACAAAACAGCTAAAGACAGCATACTTTATTTTCGCCCTGTTCCTTGTAGGAATTTCTTTATTCTCTACAGGCATAGGTTTCCATTACGCATCTGACGAGATAAACGAGTCATTCTTTCCTTACAAAGCAGGATTCTCGCTCGACGACTTGTTTTTTACAAAAGAGAAGATGTATTTTTTGGACGAACTTTTCTCCCACTGGCTCATGATCGCAGGCACAGTTGGATTCTTGCTAGGCCTCTTTTTCTGGTGGTACTATTTCAAGAAAAAAGCCTTGCCATCAATCGAGGCCAAGACAGAGGACTCACTTTTAACGATTTTCGTTCCAATCTTTTTAGGAGCCATACTAGGGGGTTTAATGGGCTTTGGCTCAATTGAAGGCCAACTCACAACATACGCCTTGATTATATCTGTCGCGGTCCTGCCTTTCGTCATATATAAGATAAGAAAAGTAAAAGTCACTAAAGATAACATCACATTCCTTTCTTTGTTTATAATAACTGCTCTTGGTGCGTACATTGGCGTACTTATCGCCTTTATAATCACGCACAGAGCATACCCAAATATTTAGAAGTAGGCAAGCACGCCCCTGGTTTGACAAAATCCAAAACAACCAGCTAACCTTGGTCTTTTCTCAATTCCGCAACCCTTTGAGCATCGGAGTTAAAGGTTAGGGCTGCTCTGTTCCCAGCCTCTCGAGCGCGCTAGCGGTCGAGGCTAGCGAATCTTCGATTCTAGCGCGTGACCCGGTTCCCAAGAACACCAATCCCAAAGGACAGAATATCACCGTCCAGATCAAGACTGGTTATCCTAGATCAAGCCTAGCCAAGGACTCACCCCGCCATATAGCCCAGTTACGGTTACAGGTAGGGACTAGCTACCCGGTCGAACTTGCCCAACCAATCAAAAGGAAGTTTGTTTTTAAATGTTTCTATTGCAGCATAGAAAAGTTTATTAACATTCAAAAAAGAGTTTTTTCTTGCAATGAGCTCGAGCATAATTTTTCTAGGAACTGCTGGCGATCACTATGTTTACGGCAAGCAGTATTATGCATCTGGAGGCATAGTTCTCAAGATTGACAATAACCAGTTCCACATAGACCCAGGACCCGGAGCTCTTGTAAGAGCGGCGCAGCAAAACCTAAACCTGCGCGAGACAACGGCAATTCTTGTTTCGCACAATCATCTTGGTCATTCAAATGATGTAAATTCACTCATATCTGCGATGACATACTCTGGCCTTGATAGGAAAGGCATTCTAATATCCAACAATAGTTTTCTAAACGGAACCCAAGAGTTCCCGCCATCCTTGACCAACTACCATAAGGGATGTGTTGAAAAAATCATTCTCCTTGAACCTGATAAACGTGTTGCAATCGAGAATATCGAGATAATGGCAACACCCACGCAGCATATGGATCAGGACGCTATAGGATTCAAGTTCTATACTCCTTACTTTGTACTTACATATTCAGGAGACACAAAATTCTTCTCAGACTTGATTAAGGCTTATGAAGGTTCTGATATACTTATACTGAACGTAACCAATCCAGGGAATGAAAAATCTGACAAACTCAATGTCGAAGACGCAATCAAGATAATTTCAAAGGTCAAGCCAAGACTTGTTATAATCACCCATTTTGGTATTAAGATGCTCAAACAAGACCCTCTATTGCAAGCAAGAGAAATTCAGAGACGAACAGGTATCCAAACAATCGCAGCAAAAGACAGTATGGTAATCACGCCTGGTACTTATTCTGCAAAATCCACTCAAAAGACGTTGCTTGACATGAACAAGTTCAAGCCAAAGCAAGAGCCCGACATAGACATCTCTGAAGAATCCATTTAGGCCCAACATGATCTGTGTCATTTATAGTATCTATATTATTAGGCTGAACAAGCTTGTAACACTTGTAACTGAAAAACCATAAAAGAAATTCAACCCTGCAAGCAAGAGGAACAACAGTATCGATATCCTTCCAGCGCTTAATGCAAGCTCTCTGAATATCATGAATTCTAACGGATTCTTTTTTGCAGCTTTGGTCACTGCCATTGTATAAAATGGCATCTCTACCATAATAAGGATTATACCAATAAAAAACGATGCTACATACACTTCCGCACCGGTTCTTGCAAAAGGCGCAAAACTGAATACTACAAATGCCGCCAATCCTGCTAATTTAAACAAGCTTGCAAAACTTATGCGCTTTGATATTCTGCAAAGCAGTAAGGGAAAGAAGACTACGCTGATTGAGACAGTTGTTCCGATTACGCCTAGCGAAAATACATCTTTTAATACAAAGAACACAAACAAAGGCCAGAGTATTGTGCAAGTAACTGACACAATTCCGTGCAGATAAAATCCTCCGAAATATCTTGTATTTTGCTTTGTTAATATATTGCTGAACGAGAAACCTTTATGCGGTTTAAAGTCTTTTGTGCAGAACAAAGGAATCAAAGAGCTGAACAACAGAACAGATATAATTAGCAATAATACTTTAAACCCGAATATCAATAT
>JAHWHD010000093.1 GCA_019323525.1 Candidatus Woesearchaeota archaeon | reverse complement strand
TACATAGGACATCTTCTAGTGATTATAGTAAACATCTCCCATGCACCTAACACATAAAACAGCCAATGAAAGCTATATCCCAGATATACAAAGAACACAAACAAGATTATCCTGATAGCCCTGTCAATGTTACCTATATTCTTTTTCATCATAACCTCTTTAATTTTAATAGTAACGAGTTACTTACAACTGACACTGAACTTAATGCCATTGCACCTCCTGCAATCACTGGGTTAAGGAAGCCTAGTGCTGCAACAGGTATACCTACACTGTTATAGAACAATGCCCAGAACATGTTCTGTTTAATCTTTGCCATTGTCAACCTGCTTAGCTTTATTGACCTTGCAACATCAATTAGATTGTTACGCATCAACACAATGTTGCCTGTCTCCATTGCAACATCAGTCCCAGATCCCATCGCAATCCCTATATCGGCTTGTGCAAGTGCAGGAGCATCATTGATACCATCTCCGACCATAGCAACCTTTCCTTTTCTCTGTAGTCTCTTGACGTATTTGGCTTTATCCTCTGGAAGCACTTCTGCAAAAACGTTCTTAATGCCTGCTTGCTTTGCTATAGCTTTTGCTGTCCTGGGATTATCTCCTGTTATCATATAGACCTCGATATTCATCCTTTCAAGCATCCTTACAGCTTTCTTTGAAGTATCTTTGAGAGTATCAGCCACAGCTATTACACCCAACACTTTCTTGTCAGCAAGTATCATCGCTGTCTTCCCCTGGTTCTCTAGCTCTTCAACTTCCTTCTTATACTTAAGAGCGATCTTGTACTTCTTCATAAGCTTGACATTTCCTAGGTAATACTTTTTCTTGCCGATGCTCGCGACAACGCCGTGTCCTGGGACAGCTTTAAACTTTGCAGCTTTCTTTAACCTCGTATTACCTGCTTTCTTGACAATAGCCTCTGCAAGCGGATGCTCTGACAATTTCTCTATAGACGCAGCAATCTTAAGAACATCTTTACCGCCTATAACATCAGTAACCTCTGGCACGCCTTTAGTTACCGTTCCTGTCTTATCAAATATTATAGACCTGACTTTATGAGCAACTTCTAGAGCATCTCCTCCTTTGATAAGTATCCCTTTCCTTGCTCCCTTCCCTGTACCGACCATTATAGCTGTTGGTGTGGCAAGACCTAAAGCGCACGGACACGCTATTACAAGCACAGCTACAGCCGAGATAAGCGCGAAAGCAAAATCCTTTCCCATCACAAGGTACCAGACAATAAATGTAAGAACAGCTATCGAGATTACAACAGGCACAAAATAAGCAGCTACAACATCAGCAAACCTTTGTATCGGAGCCTTCTTACCCTGCGCATCTTCTATCAGCTTGATAATCCTGCTAAGTGTGGTATTGGCACCTATCTTGTCAGCTTTAAACCTGAAAGAACCTACTTTATTCATCGTGGCTCCTATCACTGTGTCGCCTTTACGCTTTTCAACAGGTATGCTCTCCCCTGTTACCATGCTCTCATCAACTGACGAATGGCCTGATACAACAGTTCCGTCTACAGGAATCTTCTCTCCAGGCTTTACGACTATGATATCGCCGATCTTTACATCATCAACCGCTATCTTGATCTCTTTACCCTTTCTTATCACAATAGCAGTCTTTGGCGACAGTCTTACAAGTTTATGTATTGCTTCGCTTGTCTTGCCTTTGGCTATAGCCTCTAACAATTTTCCCATAATGACCAACGTGATTAACACTGCAGAAGCTTCAAAGTACTGTGCGGCCCCATAATTAAACAATACTACGTAGACGCTGTAGAAATACGCAGCGCTTGTTCCTAGAGCTATCAATGTATCCATGTCAGCTGTCTTGTTCTTTAACGCAGCCCACATCCCTCTATAGAACTGTGCTCCCACATAGAACTGCACAGGCGTCGTTAGTGCCAATAATATGTAACCCTCATAAGGTATAGTTATCTTCAGCCACATGAACACCATGCCGATTATAAACACAGGCACAGCAAATCCAAGGCTGATATAAAACAACCTTTTCATCTTCCCTATCTCAGCCTTTCTTCTCTTAGCTTCCCTGTCAGCTGATAACTTGCCTGTAATCAATGAAGCAGGGTATCCTTTTTTTGTTACTTCATCAGCAATATCTTTATCGTTTATTTTTCTTTCATTAAAAACTACAGTCGCTTTTTCAGTCGCAAAATTTACATTTGCACTTTTAACCCCTTCAAGTTTGCCAAGCCCTTTTTCTATAATTGCTGCACAGCTCTGGCAATGCATGCCTGATATCGAGATATCTATTTTTTTCAATTTATAGTCGTTATTAATCCTATATTTTATAAATCTGTTTGTTTTCATGCTCCGCATCCGCAACTTCCTCCAGAGGCAGCCCCGCATGTAGAACTTCCACAACTTCCTCCACACGAACCTCTTGGCTGTTCATGTACAGCTTCTATCTCTTGCTGCACAGCTTTTGCATTATTAACATCAATATCGTCTTTAACTATAAACGCCCCCGGTATCATGCCCATCCAGCAGCTCCATGATATTGTCCCTTCTTCTTCTGGGGTAAACTCTATCACCTGTTCACCTTGTTTGATGCCAAACTCAAGACCCAACTTTGGAACCTGTATTGCATTATTACAGCCAGTGATCTCTTTACCATTAATCTTCCACTTGACAGGCACGCCTTTCTTAAGGACAAACTTGTCAGGTTCCCAGCCATAACGCGTAACATCCATTTCAATTACTTGGTACCCATTATCAATCGCTGTAGATTCTCCTGTCAGTATAGGTCCTGGGTTAAGGAACGAATTCATATCAAGACCTGTTCCTGTCAGTGCAAGACCCCTGTTCACCATGATTAAACCTAAAATTATGACGATAGCTCCTGACGCCTTAAGTATCTTATGCGTTGCTTTGCTTGAGAGATAGCTGGTGACAAACCCAAACCCAATCATTACTGGCAACGTTCCCAGCCCAAACACGAACAACAGCTTAGCACCTTCTAATACGCTTCCAGTGCCAGCTGCCATGATATATATTGCTAAAAGAGGCCCGCAAGCGATCATGAGACCATTAAGCAGCCCAATCACTAACGGATTTGTTGATTTCTTCTTTTCCTTGCTCACAAACCCGCCAAGAAACTTGGGCATCCTGACCTGCAATTTCCTGAGCGCTGGAAAAATGTTCAGCATGTTCAGCCCAAATATTATCAGGAACGCGCCAGCAGCGATCCCTACAACTCCCCTTATCATTGGAGTGAACGTGATTATCGCGCCTATCAACCCAAACGCAGCCCCTATCAAAGTATATGATAAGGTCTTGCCAACAGCATAGCCAAGATGTGCTTTGTACGGTTTCTTTCCCTCTAACGCAGACTTTGTAGTGTAACTGACAACAAACCCGCCGCACATAGCAATGCAGTGGAACCCTGTTAGAAGTCCAACAACAAACAACAATCCATATGTCATACCAGAACTGATTGTAGGCAGCTGTATGCCGTCAACAGCTCCCATGATAAAATATAAGACAACCACCAACCCTATGACTCCGAATATCAGGCCAAGAGTTTTCTTTGTCATTGTCGGTCTATCAGAACAGTCATACCCTTTACTCTCAACCGCTTTCTTAATATCCTTCAAACTAATCTTATCTTCATCGAACTCAACATCTACACTCTCAGTAGCATAGTCAACCTTAACATTATTGACACCATCAAGATTTATCAACGCTTTTCCGATAACCTTTTCACAGCTTGTACAGTGCATTCCCCTGGCTTTGAATCTCATTGTATCTTGTACCCCTCTTTTTTGATAATTTCCTTAATTGTACCCTCTTTTACCTTATTCTTGTCAAAATCTACATATACAATACCTTTTTTATGCGATACCTGGACCTCATTAACACCATCAACATCTCCTAGAGCGTCTTTCACAAGCATCTCGCAGCTTGTACAATGCATACCTTTAGTCATGATTCTTATAGCAGTCATATTTATCACCAGTACACTAGAAAACGCCGGATTTACATATATTTTAGCGCTGAAACTGACCCTGCCAAAACCACTGAAACCATAGAATTCTTAGTTATTACCGTTTATATCTTAATTTTGGTGTGTTTTTTGTTGATTATTTCTATTTTAATTCTTGTTTTA
>JAHWHD010000092.1 GCA_019323525.1 Candidatus Woesearchaeota archaeon | reverse complement strand
TTGATTTCGCTGCTTTTTTAAGGATTTTAAGAACTTCACCCTTATCAAGCAGACCTATAGCAGCTGCAAGGTTTATCTCGTCTAAAATTAGAAGGAAAGGTTTATTCTTGATGACCTCTTTAACATAATCTAAGCCAAGCTGTGCTCTTCTCTTATCTGAATCTGCAGGATCTTTCAGGTTAACAAATTTAGGCGAGCCGAACTGTTTTATTGTTACATTCTTCATCTTAGAGAATATCTTGTACTCGCCAATCTCCTTTCTTCCTTTCATGAACTGCACAATTACAATTTTCTTGTTATGTCCTGCTGCTCTTACAGCTACGCCAAAAGCTGATGTTGATTTTCCATAGCCGTTGCCTGTCCAGAGATATAACATTAGCATACCTCGCAAAGTATCTGTTCTTTTTTACTCTTGTCACGGTAAACAGTGATGCCTTTACAGTTTAACTTGTAAGCAAGCTTGAAGATGTTTGCAATCTGTTCTTTTGTTGCAGTTGATTTAAGGTTAACTGTCTTTGAGACTGCGTTGTCTATGTATTTCTGGAATGCTGCCAGGATCTTTACCTGCTGATCTGGTTTTACATCATGGGCTGTTATGAAGTATGGTTTTGTTTTTTTACTATACAGTTTATGTTTAAGCCTTGTCTTTTTGCCCATGATTACCCTGGTATAGTTTTTTGCAAAGATTGGTTCAATGCCTGATGAAACATCTGCAATCAAAGAAATTGAGCCTGTCGGTGCGATTGTTGTGACTGTTGCATTGCGCATGTGTTTATATTTTTTGTAGAGCTTTGATCTTTTGAAATTTGGGAAGTCTCCTTTTCTTTTTCCTAATTCTTCAGATTTTTTTCTTGCTTCAGTCGTAATGAACTTCATCAAGTGTTCTGCTGTTACTATAGATTTTGTAGAACCGTAACGTATCCCTAGTTTTACAAGCATATCTGCAAAACCCATGACTCCTAATCCAATCTTTCTATTATCTTTTGTTATTCTTTTTATTTCATCTATAGGGTATTTGTTTATATCAATAACATTATCCAAGAATTCAACTGCCAGGCGTATTGTTGTTTTTAATCTTTCATAATCTATTTCCTTGTTTTTTACAAAGTTTGAAAGATTAATCGAACCAAGGTTGCAGGATTCGTAAGGTAATAATGGTTGTTCTCCGCAAGGGTTAGTGGCTTCAACATTATCTTTTAATGGGTGCTCTTTATTTATCTCGTCAATGAACAATAAACCCGGGTCTCCTGTAAGCCAGGCAGAATTCACTATTTCGTCAAATACTTTTCTGGCTGAGATCTTTGTTTTTTTATTGTTTCTTGGATTGACTAAAAAATAACTTTTATTTTTGCTAACACTATCAAAAAATTTCTTATCAACTGCAACTGAGATGTTGAAGTTCTGTAAAGTTATGTGGTCTCTTTTGATTGTTATGAACTTAAGAATGTCTGGATGTGTATAATGAAGAACTGCCATGTTGGCTCCTCTTCTCTTGCCGCCTTGCTTAATCACTTCAGTCGCCTTGTCAAAGATAGTCATGAATGATACAGGACCAGAGGCAATGCCTTTAGTAGATTTTACCAGGTCGCCTTCAGGCCGTATGCTTGAGAATGAATAACCGCAGCCTCCTCCTGACTGGAATATCAATGCCATGTCTTTCAAGGTTTCAAAGATAGATTCCATTGAATCTTCAATAGGAAGTACAAAGCAAGCGCTTAGCTGTCCAAGCTTGGTGCCAGCGTTCATCAATGTAGGCGAATTTGGAAGAAAGTCAAGGCTTGATAACATATGGTAGAATTCAAGGTATTGTCTTGGGCCAGAAGAGACTGCTTTTGCAACCCTTCTAAACATACGTTCAGGAGATTCTTTAGGCTGGAGATATCTCTTTCTAAGTACCTCTAGCACGTATCTTTCCATCTCTCACACTCTTTTTTAGATAAGATAAAGAAATTGGTGTTTATAAAGGTTTTTATTCAGAACTGTCTGACGGTGTCTTGGTAATGAACCTGGGTTTTTCGAAACTTACGACTGGTACGCTTGTAGGACCTTCATATACACCACCTACAGAACCGTCAGTAGCGTTTCTATAGATCACGCTGGCAAGCTGTTTTGAGATGTCTTCCTGTCTAAGCCATCTATGTGGTTTGTGCATTACTGTGTTAAGTGCTATGACCTTTCGAATCTTTTTGTTGCCATATAGTTTGTCAAACCTTGAGATTGCAGGACCGCTAAGGTATGGATGTGCTATTGCAAGCAGCTTTGCAAACGGTTTGTATTCATCGGCTGCATCGACCATCCTTTCATAAGAACCAGCAGTATCCACCATGTCATCAACTGTAAGCAAGATGCTGTCTTGGATGTTTTCAGCGCCTGCAACGCATTCTGATTCGTTTACTGTGTTCTTTGTCTCGTAGTCCCGTTTCTTGTCAAAGATTGCGATAGCAATCTTTTTGGAGCCTCTGTACTTTTCTTTCAATGCAGATTCCCAACTTCTAGCAAGTTTTGCTCCGCTAACATCTGCTGTAGATATCGTGATTTTTCTTTTACCTTCAGGGTCTATCCTCTTGATCTCGTCCATGACGCCTGGCAATAGAACGTCAATAGCTCTTAAGTTGTTGATTGGAAAAGGAAAAAATCCCCCTAGCTGGCTTGAGTGGAGCTCGAAAAAGAATCCTGACCTGACCATTGGTATAGCTGCAAGTTGGTTTGCGTACATCTGCGCAGTGTATGGTTCACGCTCTCGTATATGGTCCTGGCGCGCATATGACATCTCAGGGCATATAAGGGTAATCCTGCCAGCCCATTGCCCAACCGCGTTGCCGACTATCAAAGCTTCCATGATATTGTCATTGATAGATCTTTCCAGGCGTATCTGCTGCATTTTTTCCTCATAGTGGTTGCTTAATGCTGTCACAAGAGCCTTAACTTCCTCTGCGCTCTTTGGATTTTTTTGCCTTAACTTTTTGTATGCTGAAGATTTCCTGATATTTGCCTTTATATCGTCCATATCTTCGATAGGTTCATATCCTCCAAACACAAGATACACGTCCTGGCCCCTGAAACTGTTTGATACAATGTCAGGAACTGGTTTGCCTTTCTCAATAGTAATAATTCCTTCAAGGTTATCTGTATCTCCTTCTCCAAGAACATAGTCAGGAAAACGGACTTTGATCTCGCCGTTTGCAAAGTTAGATATCTCCACATACCTTACACTGCAATCCGGATGTCCGAATAATTTGTCGCCAAGAGACCTGGTGTCTTGTATCTTCAACCATTCACCAAACGATTTTCTCCCCTGCTCTGCTAATTGGTGAAGGCGTTGGCTTGTCATTTCAGAAAGAGATTTTGCGATAAGCCTGGCTAGTTTCATGCCGCTCCTGGTTGAGACGATTGTGAAAGGCCCTACCATATGCTGGATTTGTTTGGTTCTAGTATTTATGCATTGCTGTTATGAAAACTACATATATGAAATATTTTTGGGCTTTCGCAACATTTTTAAATAACCAACACTTTAATACGCTCCATGATAAAAACAACCTTTAACGAAATTCTAGTCGCGGATTAGAGACCACTCTCTTTATCGCGGTGTTTTTATCTTTGTTTTTGCGAGCAGAGAGTAACATCTCCAATATTTTTGTTTTTACTCTCCAAAAAGTGTTACAAAACTTAATAAATCCATAAAACGAGGTTTTTACAATGAAACCAATAATAGAAGTCAAGAACTTGAAGAAAGTGTATAAGACTCACAAACGTGAGCAAGGGTTAGCGAACGCTATAAAGTCTTTGATCAGAAGGAAGTATGTAGTGAAAGAGGCGTTGTCAGGTGTATCTTTTAGTATTAACAAAGCTGAGATTGTTGGGCTTATAGGGCCGAACGGTGCAGGAAAGTCAACCACTATCAAAGCTCTGTCAGGGGTGTTATACCCTACATCTGGGAGTGTAAGGGTCATGAATTTCACGCCATGGAAGGACAGGGAGACGTATGTAAGGCATCTCGGTGTAGTATTCGGCCAGAAGCACCAGTTGTACTGGGATATTCCAGCCCTGGACACGTTTTACCTGTATAAAGACCTCTACAGTCTTGATGAGAAAGAGTTTAAGCAGCGTCTGGATTACATGATAAAGTACCTTGATGTTGAGGAGGTTGTTAAGAAACCAGTAAGAGACCTTTCGCTAGGTGAGCGTATGAAGTGTAAGATCATTGCTTCATTGATACATAACCCTGAACTAGTGTTCCTGGACGAGCCTTCTATAGGCCTGGACGTGATTGCAAAGGATAAGTTAAGAGACTTTATACTTGGTGTCAACAAGAGATATGGAACCACGTTTATTGTCACAACACACGATATGCAGGATATCGAGAAGCTCTGTAAAAG
>JAHWHD010000091.1 GCA_019323525.1 Candidatus Woesearchaeota archaeon | reverse complement strand
TAAGCCATATTCAGCATCTCTAAACGTGTTCTCTATATAGTTCAATAACTTTTCTACAGAAACCTCATTATCTAAGTTTGTTTTATTTATTCTATTATTTATAGCCTTAAACTTTTTATTTCTTATCGTAGCATTCTTATCATACTTCATAAGTATCTCATTGATACTTGTTGCTAATTTTTCTCTCTTCTTATTTTGGTCAATTCTAGCGTCTCTTGCTGCTCTTGCTTCCAATCTAATCTGAGACTTTAGTGCGGCCATCTCGTCAACTGTAACCTTATCTTTCTTGTTACCAAGAGTCTTAGCTACTGATGGTGCTTTTTTAATCTTCTCACCGAAGAAAGACTCGATTTCTCTAACTGCATTTTCTCTTGCTGTATCATCAGCGTTTGAATACCAATCGCTTTTCTTTAAGTCATTTAGAGCTGACTCTACCCCGTCCTTATGCTTGTTGCCTCTCTTCTTTACGGACAACTCATACTTGTCTTTAGCGTCATTAATGGCTTTATCCATTCTTGCTTTAGCTTCAGTAGATATCTCAGCATCTGAATATCCAATATTTCTAAGAGCAATATAAACATCTTGCTCAGACACACCTAATTCTTTAGCTTTCGCTCTGACGTCTGCTATAGATGGTGTACCTTCAGGCTTTTGCTTACGAGACTGAGGTGCTACTATATCACCACTAGCTTTTGATAACTTAGCAGTTCTACCATACTGAGATAATGCCATTTCTGCTGATGGATGTTTTTCAGAGTACTCCTTCCACGAGAAAACTTTTCCTGATGACTGAGTTAGTTCAGGATATGTTGTGTCTATGTTGTAAGCTCCATCTAAAAAGAAAACTTCTATTTCTTGATCTGAAGATATTTCTGCAGGATATGACTTATGATAAAATTCATCCGACTTAGGAGTAACCTTTGATGACAAAGTCCCTTTTGTTCTCATCAGCATTACTACATCCCAAAGTTTAGTTGCCTGCTTAGTTTTTTCTTCCTCAAACTTAGATGCCACTTCTGATATAGAGCCTGCCGTTGGAAACTTTCTGTCTTCGGTTATCTTAGGGTCTCCTAAAATACCCTTTATAATTGCCTTTCTTTTTTCAAACGAAAGCGTTGTATCTTCGGTTATTTTTTTAGCGTTATCTACTGATTCAGGTTTAGTAGAATCATAATTAGGATTATCTATTTCTTTACCTATTAAAATATCATCTAGCTTACTAATCATTACTTCTATGCTGTCAGACTTTTTTATGCCTAAGTCCGATTCAGTTAAGTTTACTGATTTTAGCGTGAGTGCTTTTGTTATGTATTCACTAAATAACTTCTTAGTTACCTTACTAGACCTTGACCTTAAATCAAACTTCATAAACTCCCACACAGTCTCAAACATATCTTGATTACTCATATGAGAGTTCGGCTTCATTATGATTGGTGTTGCATAAATATAACCATCCTTGTCTCTATTAGCGTTCATGTTTTCAGCTATGCTATTAGCCTTAGAAAGAGTTCTAGACGCCCACCACTTGCCTGTTATCTGTGGGAAGTATATCCCACCAAAGAATTTAAACACAGGATTATTATTAGCATCAGCTATAAAAGCTCCTGTCATTCTATCCGATTCAAGGAGGTTGGATTTTTTTCCATTGAAATCACTTAAAGGAGTATTCTCTGATAACTTTATATTTGGATTTGTAGGAAACCTTTTTAAAGTAAAGCCTACTAATGCAGAGTCTTGCTTTCTTACTTGTCCATTTATAACTCCACTAACACTACCATCTAATATCTTTACATCCTGCTTTGTAATTTCCTGTCCCGACTCAACCTTTGCAGATACCACGTTTAGCATATCAATGATTTCGTTGTCTGTAAACGGTTTAAGTCCAAATAGTTTTGCTAACTTATCTAACCATCTCTTAACCAAGCTTTGTGTTGGTCTAGGAAGTGTTTCGTACTCTGAAGCTAGTATACCAAATAGTTCAGCAATTGATTCTTCACTTTGCAATGGCTCATCATATTTAGAACTAAAATCATCTAACCTTTTTGTTAGTTCTGGTGAAGCTGATTTTTTTACAGCGTCTAACATTCTTGATGTTATAGATTGAGCTTGCTTATTGCTCATACCTTTATTTAAAAGTATTGCGTGGAACACTTCGTGAGCTACCGTCCTTTCATTAGCAGCCTCAAGGTTTATATGGATAGTATTGTTATCTATATCATACTCACCGCCTTCGTTCTGTTTTCTACCACTCTTAGAACTTACATAATCTTCAGATGTTTCATGAACAATAATTTTAGTTTTAGGAGAAATTTTTGCAATAGCCTTCTCAGCATTTTCAACTTGCTTTCTAACATTTGGTTTGTCAACTTTAGGTTTTAACGCATCCAATAATTTATTAGCCCCTTCAGTCATTTCAGGTTTAGTTTCCTTTTTCTTCGAACTTCTTTTGTCATACTTATTACTCAGGATGGTTGCGTATTCATCCTTAATCTCTTGAGAAAGATCTGAGTCTTGTATCTCTTTTGTGATTTCATCTTGATTTTTTAAATAGGCTTCTTCAGCTAAGAAATAAATGTTGTCATATCGACCTTCTTTACTCCTTTCTCGGTTTACTTTCTTGTAGAAATTATCGAGTGCTTCAGCCTGAGTTATAGGTATTACAGATTCATATCCTTTCTCTTTATTGCTAGAATATTCCTCTTTGAATTTTTGAGAAACAGTGTTTCCATTCAAAACTTCTACATCATTAGGGGCGAATGCCTTTGTAGTCTGTGCACGAGTGCGCCCGTTCCACTCTCCTACAACCATGTCAAAGCCTTTTTCCCCAGCAATTTTAGTGACATACGCCATCTGTGTATTTGCATCAAACGCTTTCCCAGGGTGTTCTTTTTCATGCCGCTCCTTAGCTTCCTCTAATAGGTTTAGTGGATCATTGTTAAAGTCGTACACTTTTTCTTTAGGAATTTTCACAGCGTATTTAGCTCCTGAACCAGATGCCTATTCAGATGATTCTTTGTTTGTGTGGTACATTGCTACACCTCCAACTTTTCCAATAGCTGCGGCCTCTCCTCTTGAGGTCGCTGATCCTCCTGATCTTGGCTCAATAGTTTCATACCCTTTATTTCCTGTGTGGAAGAACACAAAGTTACCATCCGCATCCTCAGTCATGTTAGCGTAGTTGGAGGAGTTTTCTGGGGTTATTTCCGTTTTAGACTTTTCTTCTATATCAGCTTTTTTATCTTCATCAACAGTGTTTGTCAATTCAGCGGTAGGTTTAGTTGTAGGCGCTGGTTCTATCGTTGTTTCGGCAACTGCTCCTTCAGGTTCAACGATTGTTTCCGCTGTCACCTCTTTACTTGTTGTAACCTCTTCCGTGGTTTCCATTAGTGAAAGAGATTCATCAAAAAGAGCATTAAACTTTTCGTTGAGCGACTTATGCTCTTCGCCTAATTTGTCGTATTCAGCTTTCTGCTCAGGAGTCATGGAATCATAACTTCCATTCGTATCGATCAATTCTTTTCTTTGAGCAGAAACCTCGTTCATTTGAGTGGCGGCATCCATCTTCTCTCTTTCGACTTCTCTAAAACGATCGGATGAAACTGTTTCAGGCTCCATATTGTCGTACTTCTCATTAATCTCGTTAATGGTTTCAGGAGTAACGATTTCGTTTCCCACCATTGCAGGTTCACCAGTTGTTTCGGATATAGCTAGAGCATCTTCAACCATGGCTATCTCTTTGTTTCTACTGACCTGTTTGTCTTCACCTCCGCCACCTGCAGGTATCTCATCTATTCTTGAGTTAGCTAATTCCAATGCTGCTTCAACAATTGGACTGTTAGAACCCGATTCAGACAGCATTCGCTGAGCGTTGGCATCAGCAAATGATTTTAGCGCCACGGATGGTCCAGACATCATAACAGACATAGTGTATGTTAGAGCAAATTTTTCCCATGCTTCTTCAGGTGTTTTACCGAATGTATTTAGAGCGGCTTCATTTAGATTATATCCCTCAGCTATATTGTCTAAAAAGTCTCCACCATACTCAGATGCAGACTCTCCAAGACCTGCACCTAGAGTCGAGATGAATACATTTAGATATGGATTTTTAGACCCCAATTTTTCAAGCATGCTTTTCGTGGCCATCTCCGTAGTATGTTCGCCTATACCACCTGCCATTGATTCTCCTGCCATTTCAAATGCGGCGCCTTGCAATGCTGCTTCATAAGCAAACGTCATTGCCTTACTCCCTCCACCTAGTATTTTTGATATTGCTGAGATTCCTTTTTCTACGCCAGCTACACCTCCTGCGCCTTTTAATATTGCTAGTTCAGCAGCAATTTGAGCACCTATAACAAATGAAGTTCCAGTCGCTTCGCCTAATGAATTAGCAAAGCTTTGAGTTTTTTCTTTTTTTTGCTCTTCAGTGAGGTTGTACCCCATACTTTCAAGCTCGTTAATAACTGCTTCGGCCTTGTTATATTGCTCATTAATATTTCCTCCTAATTGATTTCCAATACCTTCTCTCAATCCTTCATAAAAACCACCTTCTTTGAGTGATCCAGGATCTTCATTTAATTGGAGTGCACGGTTTATGCCAATGAATCTTGCATATAGATTATTCGCTTCTTCTTTTTGAGCATCAGTATACAAATATGGAGCATTCAAGATGTTAATCCAGTCTGAAAAATCTCCTGAATTTTTACGTTTAGTTCCAGTAAGCAGAGCACCATACCCTTCCCATGCAGAAGTGGAATGAGTTTTAGCGTAAGCTATTATTTCATCCCTAGTCATAGGAATAATGTTGCCCTTATCGTCTCTTTGAATGTTTAGGTTTGCACGTCCTTTAGGTTGTTCATTGAGTAATATACTCATAACTTCAGCTTGAAGCTGATAGTAAATATCATCACGACGCTTAGTCAGATCGCCAACGTCAGATTTCTCGTATGTGAAAAACTCCTTGTCCAATATTTTGTTGAATTCAAGCACTTGCTCGTCCTTGGTGTTTGATATGAATTTTCCTGTGCGTGGATCGAAGAGATTTTTAGTTCCGACCTCCTTGTTTTCCTGTCTATACGCTAGTGATTCGTTTAGTATTTTTAAGCGCTCTTTTTGCTTATCGGTCAATTCCTCTAAAGAGTTTAATTCGTAAATCTCATTCTTTATTTCTTGCACTTCACGCTCATCATCTCTTAGGAATAGCTTGCCTACATTATCAAGTTGAGCATTTCTATTTGCGTTAGCTAGGTCAGGATTTAGACCTGATTTAATCAATTCTTCCTTCTCATCAGCTAATCGAATATCTTCTGCCAATGCAGCTCTTTTTGTTCCAGCTAGATTATTTCGATAGTCAATTACTTCATTCCACTTTAATTGGGTTGAATTAGCCCCTTCTTCACCTAGAAAAAAATCAGAAACTCCCTCAATAATACCCTCAGCGCTAAGCATTGATGCCGACTCGGGTTTTCGATTCGGATTCAAACGTTGATCTTCTAGTGATAATTCAGCCAGTCTTGCTTCGTCTTTGGCAAGTTCTTCAACCGTAGTATCCTTTATACCCATTGTTTTAATTAGGTAGTAAGCTAGGTCGGTATTATTCTTTTTCTTAACCTTTTGATCTTCTATTGCTTGCTTTTCGTCTTTACTTTGCATAGAGACGATAGTTCGCTCGTCAGAACGACTTGGAACGCCTGCGGCACGATCAACCATTGATTGATCTATCTGCCATGTCTCAGGCATTTCGTTCGGCAGGAGTACGCTATTGTCGTTGTATTTTTTAGCATTGTCTAATCGATTCTGCGTAAACGCTTCATCAGCTTTAAAGTACGCAATAGCATCAGGATTGTTTGGATCCTCGATTGCCATAAAACCCTTATTTCTAAGTCCAGTTTGATCTTCTTCCGTTAATGGATTTTTCGGGTCAAACCATACCCAATCACCAACGTATTTGTCAATACCTTCGCGTTCACCTTGAGCGATTTTTTTTGAAGCGAGAACCTTTTCAGCCCACGGAGTTTCCTCTTTAGGCTTTAGACTTGGATCGCTTGAAAATTCCAAAATACCATTCTCCGAACCTGATTCCACAGGCTGTCTTTCTCGCATAGAGTTGGCAGACTCTTTTTTTTTTAC
>JAHWHD010000090.1 GCA_019323525.1 Candidatus Woesearchaeota archaeon | reverse complement strand
TGTGAAGTTTTCTAACATCCCAATCTCTTTAACTGCTTCATTCTTCAAAACCCTTCTTCTTGATGAACACGATACAAGAAAGCTAAACGCAGGTTTTAAGTTACTCTTAAGATGTTTCTTGATATCGGTCTTGAGTATATCTACGGTCTTAAGCACCTTTTTCTTGTCACCTGTGTTCATTACAAATACAGGCGTGTTCTCCTTGAAAGGAGCAATGTACATAAGCCATCTCTTGTAAGGAACACCGCCTGCCCTCATAACAATATTGCCATAACCGTCTGGAAAGCCGAGCGGATATTTCTGTGTATAATACAAAAGTTTTGAAGTGAACTCTTTTCTTGAGACCCCTATCATCTTTGCATACCAAGAAATTACGTCTTCATCACAAACCTTTGTCACAACAAACCCATTGTTCTTGACTTCTGAGATATATCCTAGCTTGTTCTGCGGGTAACCTCCGTGCTCGATAGAGTTTGAATACGTGACTCCTGTACACGCGAACACTGTTAGAAGACCGTCTTTCATTAACTTGCCGGAATGCATGGAAATTATGTCGTATGGCGTATTGTTGAAAACTTTATCCATATCATTTCCTAGACTTCCTCCGAAAATTGGAACATAGTTACCTGTTGCATCGCTTATCCCTTTAACAATTGTATCCTCATTGCCCATCTTATTTGCTTGGAACCCTCTGGTGAATGCAAGCACAAAAAAACTAGGTATCCTGATGAGGGACGCAAGATCGTTTTTCTTGCTTCTCTGGAACGCCATGTACGAGTCAAGATATCTGTCCATAGGAATCTTCTTTACTGCCTGCAGTATAGTTTTTTGCGCAAGTTTGTACGGGTTTTTTGAAATATTATCAACTGATGCAACCCCAAAATGCATATACTCAGAATATATTGAAGCAACAACAACACCTTTCGGAAAAAGTTTATCCTTGAATATGACTGCATCAGTGCTTCCTCCTACAAACTCAGTACCCTTAAGTACTTCTAAAACTCCTTTATTAAGTTTTTTTGGGTCATACTCCCCAGAATAGAAAATTAGGGACAGATTTGGCTTCTTTCCTTTAAGATTTTTTATTGCATCTCTGCTTGCCTTTTTAGCAGCCTTGTAAGGATCCTCATCTTTTGAGAAACCGACTCCGGTAATAATGTTCTTGACGCCTTTTTTCATCTGAATCACCACTTTTTTTTAATTATTTTTTCAATCTTATTTTATTTAACCTTTTATATCCTCTACTCTCTATTTCACTAAAAACTCGCAAAACTTTTTATTCTTCACTACGCACTGTTTTGTCTCGCACTCAACATCTTTCTTGAAAAAAAAACTGAAAAAACCTGCAATTGCGCCGTTATGAACGCTGCAGTTCTTCACACCTTTACACTCCTTTGCAAAAGGCACGTTTGTTATTCTCACAACAGCGCTTTTCTTTGCATTGTCAAGCTTCACCACCTGAAGCTTTCCCAGGCCAAATGTCTCGAATACGTCGCTCATTGATTTAAGCATGCCTGAACTTGATGCGCCAATCTTCTTAGCGTAATACTCGACATTCTTCTTCATATGCTCTTTGATAAGCTCGTAACTCTTTTTAGAATCAATACTTTGTAATGCCAAAAGAATATCGCTCGGAAGCATGATTTGTTGCTTTCCAAGTACCTCTATCTTACCTTCATTCATCTGGAACTGCCTAGCAAAAAGCAGCTTCTTCAAAAACCCGGATAACATTATATCCTCTTTTTTATTTCTGTTAAAAAATTGTGATTCTATATTATATAAACTTTTCTGTTCGATTATATATATGCTCACTAAAACACAAATTATTTAAATCTAAATTATATAAATAACATAAAAGAGGTCTTTAGATGGCAAAAATTCAAAACAAAAAGATTCAAGGTTCTAGAGTAAGGACAGGGATACCAGGTTTTGACAGTATTGTTCAGGGCGGACTTATAAACGGCTCTGTCAACCTTTTATCAGGTGGCCCTGGTACAGGAAAGACCATATTCTGTATGCAGTACCTGTACAATGGAGCTACAAAGTTCAATGAAAACGGATTATTTATCTCATTTGAAGAGAACCTTGCAGGTCTTAAAGCTGATGCAAAGGTATTTGGCTGGAATTTTGACGAGCTTGAAAAAAAAGGTTTAACAAAATTCATGACATTCAAACCTTTCAACAACCCAGGCCTGATCCAAGAGCTAAGAAGAGTTATACGTTCAAAAGACATCAAACGCGTTGTTATAGATTCAATTTCAGTATTTTCTATGGCTTTCAATGAAGATTATTTCAAGATACGTAAAGAACTTTACAATATCTGCGGTCTTTTGGAAGAGGTCGGTTGCACAACAATCTTAACTGCAGAGATTTCAGGCGAAGCACCTCTTGACATCTCAGCAGGGGGCAGGCTTAGCAGAGACGGTATTGTAGAGTTTATTGCAGATTCAGTCGTGACTTTACACAATTCAGGAATTGGCGGAGAAGCTGACAGGGCTCTAAGAGTTCTAAAGATGAGAAGGACAGACCACGAAAAATCTCCAGTTCCTATGAAAATATCAAAAGAAGGGATTAAACTTTCAAAATAACTAGAATCTTACAAAATCCGCCTCATGATCATAAACAACTAAACCCTTATTCTTTATCTCGACTGCCTGTATGTTCTGCGCATGTTTTGTTCCCCGCATCTTAACTATTGACACAGCCCTTTGATAACTGCCTGCAGAAGTGCACCTGTGCAAGAATATAACTCCGTCAACAACAAAATCTTCAAATCCGTACCAGCTGATTTGATCGCTTTTCTCAGGCACTTCGCATGTCAACAAAGTTGTACACCCAGAATCCTCAAGCATAGATATTAATGAAGCGACTGCCTGCCTTCTCTCCTCTTCGTCATTGAAAAGCATAGCAAACAGGTTAACTGAATCAATCACCGCTCTCTTGGCCTTTACTTCGTCAATAACTTCTTTGATTTCTTCAATAAGATCAAAAGCTTTAGCTCTGGTCTTGAACTTGAACTTTGAGATTGTTCCTATAGATCCTCCAATGATTTTTACCTTTTTGGCTTTCTCCATACTTTTGAAATCTATGCCTATCTCTTTGGCATCCTCGAACAGCTTCAGCTTGCCTTGTTCAAGAGTAACGTAGATCCCTGGCTCATTTTTATGAAAACCGTGGTTTATGAACTGTGAAGCAAGCATTGTTTTTCCAGAACCGCAATTTCCAGATACCAACACAGTCCTTCCTTTAGGTATTCCTCCTCCGAGCATATTATCCAGTCCAATCACTCCTGTTCTTATTCTTTGCATTCGCTCAACACCCTTTTTCTTATTTTAGATGTTCCTAGTATATAAAACAATAGCATCCCTGAAACAAACCCGAAAAAATGTAATAGCGTCTGGTTAAGAACTAAACCTGTCCATGCTTGAGTTGTCACTACATTTATTAGATATTTAAAGAAAACAGCTGATAATAACACAGGAATAAGCAAATGGTGCGGTATAAACTTAGTCCCTTTACTTGATACAGAACCGAGCACAGCGAATATCCCTAAAGAGGTTCCAGCGATAACCATTGTTGGAAAAAGCAAGACATCTGTTAGTGCAAGCAGTAGACTTGCACCAATAAACACAGTTAAAAATTCTTTTTTCTTTATTCCAACAAGATACGCAAATAACGAAGTTACTATCAGTGCGCCCATATTCTCTATAAGGTGTCCTACGCTCGTGTGAGTGAAAGGAAATGTGAACAATCTCCAAATTTCCCCGTGCATAAAGCTAACGCCTGAAAAACTGAACAAAAGAAGAGAACTCGGAATAACAAAAAACACAAAACTCAAAGCCAAAATCGTGCCTGGCGCAATATAAAAGTTCTCATTCATTTTTGTAATATTTCTCTATCTTATCGTTTCTAAGTACAAATCTTTTAACTTTACTTTTCATGTATACAAGATAAACCACAATCATAAGAACAACTAGTATGACAATATAAATTGAATCCATCGTTATTTCCTCTTTTTGTTTCTCATAATTATTAATTTTCAATATGATTCTATGTTGCATCATATTTAAATTTTGCTTTTTCTAAAAAGAATATCTTTAAATATTGTATTAACATTAATCTGCTGTGTAATGGTATTTGAATTAATTGTAAATCCAGCAAAGATATATGATCTAGTCTATTGGAAAATATTTATTATTGGAATACTCTACTCATCAATTGCTCTGTTTCTTAGTTTATGGATTTTCAAAGGTTATGTAAGCATAGTAATGATAGCCTTAACTGTTATAGCTTCTGTTATACTCATACATTCATTAATTTTTTATGAGGAAGAAAAAGACAAAAAAATCAAAAAGGAATTGACTTTGTTAAAGAGGCATACTAAGATTATCAAGATATTCACAGTCTTGTTCCTTGGCTTTGCAATATCTTTTGCTCTTTGGTACATATTTCTTCCTAGTGCTACAGTGAGTAGCGTATTCAATGTTCAGATTGAAACAATCAAAGCAACCACAATCACACCTGCTGGAAACTTTGTAAACCCTGCATCTGCATTTACTAAAATCTTTTCAAATAATTTGAAAATCCTATTTTTTTGCATAATCTTTTCATTCTTTTACGGTGCAGGCGCAATCTTCATACTTGCCTGGAACGCTTCTGTTATGGGCGCAGCTATTGGGTCGTATATCAGGAACGCAATCAGTCAGGTAACTGGCGCAGGCTACTTCCATATTGCAGCATTCGGTCTTTTACGTTATCTTCTTCACGGTCTGCCAGAGGTGATTGCATACTTCATTGGAGCACTTGCTGGAGGCATAATCTCAGTAGCAATCATAAGAAGAAACTTGAGCAAGAAAGAATTTCATCATACACTTATTGACTGCCTCGACCTTGTTCTGATCTCTATAGCAATCCTATTTTTCGCAGCTTTAATAGAAATATTTATAACTCCATCAATAATATAAACAAAAGATGAAGAAAAAAAGAAAAAAAACAAAAGTAATGCACTTTGCTGGTATAACTCTTCTATGCGCTTTCTGTACTGTATTACTTTTATTCCTTGTGTCCGAGAACTACGGTGCTTACTCTGCAAAAACGTCTGATGTCATGAGCTTGAGCACCAGTTTTATCGGAATCTTTGTTGTTCTATTGATCGCCTATCTTATTTATAAGGTAAAAAAATAATTTTTTTGTGCTTCTTTTCTTTTCAATATTGCAAATTAGTTCAATTAGGAATCTTTATATATTAGTTTCCCTTTTATGAATAAAAAAGAAACTGACAAACCAAAACCTTTATATATTCAATTTCTCTTTTGTAAAAAAAAGGGAAACTCAGAAATTGGCCAAAAAAAGAGGAATAACCTATCTTAGTATTAAAGAACTCCATAGATTCGTAAATTCAATTAGTTCTACAAGGGATAAATTAATTGTTAAAACACTTTTTGAGACTGGCTGTACAGTAAATGAATTGATCCATATTAAGATAGATGACATAGATTTTACAAAAAATGTTATCTATTTTCCAGCTGAAAGCACTAAATCAAATAAACAAAAGCGTTCAATAATATCGCGTTCATTAGCTTCTAAGATTAAGGTTTATGTCAAAGATTGTAAACAAGAGTACTTGTTTTCTACAAGACAATCTGCTATGATGACTACCAAAAGGGTGAGGCAGCTAGTTCAATTCTACGGTAAATTGGCCAATTTCCCTGAGAAACTTAATCCTCAGACCTTGAGGTACAGTCACATTGCGCACGCACTAGAGAACGGGATTTCTCTGATTGCAATCCAGGAACAGACCGGTCTTGAGAAGCTAAGACTGATGCAGATTTATGAAGCGATTTTGCCTGAGACTGCAAAGGATGTGTACACTAAATTTTTTGACACATGAATAAGCAAGTAAAACACGGACAGAGAAAGGATTTCCATAGGCACGACTCTGGAAAACACTATCTGTTTACAGTAATCGCTATCCTGTTTATAGCAATGGCAGGAGTGTTCATGTTCAAGGGAGGTTTAACAGGCCAGTTCATAGCTGGTAATATGCTAGAGTACAACCAATCCCTTGACATCAGTATCGACACTGATTACGTGTATAACTGGACTCTGCAGGAGCATCCTGAGATATTCAACCTGAAATCAGTTGAACTTAGCGGTAGTTATCTTGGTAACGGCTCTGTTAAAGTATACTTAGAGACTGATACAGGACGCTATCTCGTACTGGACTCAGATACTTTAGAACCTGAACACCTGGAGTCAGTTACAGCTTATGCTGTTGCAAGTGACGGCAGTGACTCCGGAGGCGATAGCAGCGGAGACTCTGGTGGAGGCAGCTCTAGCAGTGGTAGTGGCGACAGTGGAGGAGGAAGTGATAGCAGCGGAGACTCTGGTAGTAATTCCGGAGGAGATAGTAGTTCAACCGGAAACTCAGGTAGCGGCGATTCTGGAGATAGTGATGGTGATTCAGGAGATGGCGGAGCATCAAGCGATTCTGGAGACTCCTCATCTGAATCAAGCTCTGGCTCTGACAGCAGCGACTCATCAGAAGGTTCAGACAGCAGCGATTCTGGTTCAGCCCCAAGCGAATCTGCACCAAGTGAAGCACCAAGTGAATCTCCTTCAGAGAACACAGAACCTTCTGATGAACCAAGCCAACAGCCATCAGAAACACCAAGCGATGAACATCCTACTGAAGAACCTGCAGAAGAAACACCGGCAGATGAGCAAGTAGAAGAACCTAGTGAAGAACCAACTGAAGAAATTACTGAAAATCCAATAGAAGAACCAGTTGAAGAAGAGCCAGTACAAGAACAAGAACCAATAGATGAAGAAGCTGTAGAGGAAGAACAACCAGAGGAAGAGATAATTGAAGAGATTAAAGAATCTGAAGAAACCATCACAGAAGATATAGAAGAAGAACTAGAAGAGATCGAAGAAAATATTACAGAAGATCTTGAAGAGGTAGAGGAGAATATAACTGAAATCGAGGAAAACATAGCAGAGATAGAAGATAACGTGACGGAGATTCAAGAAAATTTAACAGAGATTATTGAAAATATCACTGAAATCACCGAAAACATAACATTAATAGAAAACATCACAGAATTCAATATTACGCTTCCAGAGAACATTACTGATGTCAACATCACATTGAACGAATCCCTGTGGGCGCGGTTTGACTTTACTCAAATCTGCTTAGAATCCTGCTTATTACCAGACGGACTTAATTCAACAAACTACAACCTAGTATTCGAACTTGAAGGCGAACTTGAACTTGACATAGATACAATTACTTATGCATTACAAAACCTTACAATCCCTGATGAACTTATAGAGGTGCAGTTAAACATAAGAGACCATCTTGGCGAGCTGGTTGATGCAGATATTGAAGTCACAGGACCAGACTTTAGCGATACTATCAGGAACGGCCAGGCCTTTGAAATTATGCCTGATTACTATGATGTCACTGTACGTCCTCAGATACTAAGCTTTAACGCGGAACAACATGCAGTAAGAAACCTAACATTCAAAGGGGTTGACTTGACAGAAAGTATTACAGAGTTCTTAGAATTCGAATATCTTGAACAACCAATCTCCTCAGACTTCACACAGCAGTACTCTATTAATCCATTAATAGGTTATAGCTCGGCATCTGCAACACTACTTGCAAATAATTCAGAACTTTACAGGTGCGACTCATGGAACTTTACTGAACAAATCTGTTTGACTGGCTGGACAAGACTTGACACTAACATCGCAGCTGGACAGGAATATGTTGTTGACATACAACATCTTAGCCAGAGCTTTGCAGAAGGCTTTAACGTCACAAACATAACATGGTTCAAGGTAAAAGACGATGAAAGGTACGAAGCGATTATTGATTCTGCTGAAACTGATGACCAAGGAACACTGACTGTGGTCTTCCACCATAACGCACCAAATGAACTGCCCATATCAATCATCGGCAGGGTCAAAGATTACAGTCTAAGCACAGATACAGCATCTGGCAGCCAGCCAATTACATTAACAATCCCTGCATGGAATAACAGGAAGTTCAGGATCAAGGTTGGAGCAGAATCCGAGGTATTTGAGTTTGGCCAGGCTGAAGAGTTCAGGTTTAATGGCGTCATTAAGAACTCAAGAGCATCAACAGTTCCTGCAACCATTAGATTCATTGACACAGAGCTAGGTTCTACGATCGCTTCATTGACCTCTGACACAGAACAGACAATCGACGAAGGAACATACGATATAACAGTTACGCCTGACCAAGGCCCTGTCAAGGAGATCTTATTCGAAAGCTTTGAACTTTATGAGAACATATCTGATTTCATTAACATAGACGATGTAGGTGAAGAAAATACTAGCTATGTTAAAATTTATGCGATCGACCCAACTGAATTTAATTTCACAAACGCAACTGTCACAGTAACTGCAACAGGAACTGAACTTTACAAATGCAAAGACTGGAACTTTACAACCCAGACCTGCTTTGGTACTTGGACACTTTTCAAGACAGGATTAGTGCCTGGCCAGGATTATACTTTTATACTAACACCTGATGACCCAGGATTTGCTGAGACAGATTCATTGCAAGGCTTTGGAACCTTTAACACAACAGCAGACTTTAACCAATGGACACATACTGGCGCGGACGCTGATGGTGACTTTGTTCATGACACAACCATCTACAGGCTAGGCGGCGGTAGTTTACGTGCAGAGAACATAGTTGGAAGAAACAAGTACTGGGCAACGGATTATATGAACCGTTCAACGACATCCATAGAAGCAGGCTCAGAAGTAACACTAAACTGGTCATGGAGAAAATCCTATGTTTCAGTACTTCCTATTTCGAACATACTTTATATTGATCTTGTAACTCCTTCGCAATCAGTTAACACTGTATGGACAAACTCGGACTCTACCTGGAACACCTGGACAGATGAATCTTTGAACATCTCTAGCTATATAACAGAAACAGGCGCTTACGAAGTCAGGCTAAGGATTGACTTGAAAAATCCAAACGACGGTGCTTCTCAAACCCTTGCATGGTTCGATGAAGTCTTTGTCTATGTACTTGAAGAGATAATTGACGAAACAGTCCCTGCTTCAGTCACAAACCTGGCTAACCAGTCAGTAGACCCTTACTCAATATACTGGAACTGGACAAACCCTACAGATGAAGACTTTAATTCAACTATAATCTATCTTGACGGAGTCAATGTAGTAAATCTAAGCGCGCCTGTCAATTACTATAACGCAACTGGACTCGAAGATGAGACAAACTACACTATTACAGTCCACACAATGGACCATACAGGCAATGTAAATGATACTGATGTGAACAGCACAGTTACCACACAAGTTTGCGGAATCCAGGTAAACAATATCAGCGATTCACCCGACCCTGTGACTCAAGGAGAGATTATTAATTTCACAGCAAATGTCACTAGTATAAGCCAGGTAGATACTGTGTTAGTTGAGGTTGACGCTAACAACTACACTATGCTTAATTCATCAGAGGATATCTGGACTTATAGCTACAACACTACCTCTCTAAACCCTGATACATACGCTTACTTTGTAACTGCAAACTGCAGCGAAGGTTACTGGGCAGATACTGAAAACTCAACATTCAGTGTCCAACCAGCTGAAGCAGCGATAAATATAACTGACATCATGATCTTACCGGATGACGATGACCAAACAGCAGGCTCCCAGGTTAACCCTATAGAAGACGGCAATGTATCATTGACACTGATAGCAAACATCACAAACCAATCTGCGACTGGCACATGTGAACTAAGGATCTTTAACGAGTCAGACACATACGAATCACCAACATTAAGTGTTGTATCCGGTACAATCCAGAAAACAGGAGACCAGACTCAATGTAATGCAACATGGGACATGGACTACTGGAGAAATTCAGGATACTGGAATATAAGCGTTGACATAAACCTATCAGACCTAACACCTGACCAGGAAAACACCAGCTGTTATTATAACGTACTTGTAGCTCACGAAGTCAATGTAACTAATGTCTCATTCTCAGGAATCCCTGGCCAGACAGTCAACAGTACTGACGCTTATCCATTATTGATAAGGAACACTGGTAACGCCGTTGTTAACATAAGCATTAACAGTTCAGACTTTATAGGCCAGGAAAATTCATCATATACTATAGGCGTTGGAAACGCCACATACAACGAATCAGAATCCGGTACATACGTAGAACTTGCAGAGGAGTACAAACTGATATACGATCTTCCTGTGCTTACCACAAAGGAGCTATACTTTAAAGGTTACATACCATCAGGTACAATAACCCAGGAATATCAAGCAGATATCAATATAAGGAGTGAATAAAAATGAAAACCTTTAAATACCCTACATATATAAATAAAAATCAAAAGAGGGATATAAATGAATAAATATTTGATTATTATAGCCATTTTTTTAACTATCTCATTATTCTCGTGCTACGTCTCTGCAGAAACAGAAACTCCTATCGGAACTTTCACAATAGGAAACGCGGCTCCTGAACCGCCTTATGGTTGGACGCCTGATACAACTCATGATAAAGACCAGGCATTTTCCTGGACAGAAGGTTCTGACCCAAACTCAGACCCTGTATCTACATATATATGTATAACAAACGATACTGATGACGACAGTTGCTCCGTTGTTAACACAGGCCCTAACGCAGACCCTGCTTACACATTTACTCAAGTAGAATCTAACTGGGACTACCTTTGGGGTAGCGCCTCAAGAACATACTATGTAAAATTAACACCTTCTGATGGCACATCTAACGGAACAGCTAACGATACGATCTCGTTCACTTTGACAGATGCTATACCTACAATATCTGGCCAGACATCTGACGCTTCAAATGACGGAGATAAAGATGTAGGAGAAACTGTTACTTTTTCAATGAGTTCCCATGGCGACACTGATGCTTCTGATAACCACTCATTGCTTGTTTGCAGGACAGACTCAATCTCAACCTCTGGTTTGTGCGCCTCAGGACAAGAGATCTGTAACCAGACTGCTTTAACTTTCACTGACGATTCTTCACTAACATGTACATATGCTGCGCAAGACTCAGATGGTACCTCACTAACAGCATACTTCTTTGTATGCGACTGTCCGCCTAACGACGATTCCTGCCCAGGCCAGTGCTCAGCAAGTTCATCTCATACTTTTTATGTAAACCATGCTCCTAGCGCAAGCTCAGTTGATATCACCCCTGACACCCCGAGCTCTTCACAAACCTTAACATGCAATTACACATTCTCAGACGCAACTGACAGCGACTCTGAAGGAACATCAACATTCAAATGGTACAATTATTCAGGTGGAGGTTCATGGCAATTAACAGGATTTACCGATTCAACCCTTGCGTCCTCTAACACAGGAGCAAACGAGGTCTGGATGTGCGAGGTAACGCCTGTAGACGAACACAGTTTTGCAGGCACTGCTGTCAACAGCACTAACGAGACAATCTCAAACACAGTACCAAACCCTCCTACAGATTTCCAGATCCAGGACGGAGAATCTTCATGGGACTCAACAGAGTTTAGCACTCACGATGTAACCCCTAACATGCAATGGTCTACTTCAGACAATGACAGTGACTCAATAACCACTTATGTCTGTGTTGCAACAACATCTGGCAACAGAGATTCCTGGACTTGCGTATACGACTCTTCAACAGGCACAGATTCAGTTACAGGAGTTACAGGCCTGGACTATTCAGGAACTAATACTACCTATTATGTTAGATTAGTGCCAAATGACGGTTCAGAGAACGGCTCTGCTTTAGACATAGAGTTCAACCTATCTAATCAGCTTCCGCTTCAACCTTCAGGCTTAAGCCCTACTAGCACTCATAACCAGACACCAAGTCTTACATGGACAGCTACTGACCCTGACGACGGCTCAGATGACGGCTGGCCTGCAGATTCATTGACATATCATCTACGTGTCGGTACTAGCTATAGTGATGCCACATACGAATCAAACGAAAACGCAGACAAGACTGGAGAAACTGTAGACTCTGCAATACCTTGGGGCGCCCCTGGAGACATAGACGCAAACTCAACAGTATATGTTCAACTCTGGACAACTGACGGCAATACTGGTGGAAACTCATCTGAATACAACACAACATTAGTACTGACAGACTCACTTCCAGACATAACAAACATTGAGTTGACAGATTCAGGCTCTGCATATTCTAGCTGTACAGCAGCAACATGCGCACTCACGCCTATCGAACATTCAAATGCAACAGTCGCTGTAAGAATAACTGCAACCGACACTGATGATGACTGTGACGAAGGTTCTAACAGCGAAGCAAACATCTATCTATGCATTGATACGAACTCGTGCGATGAGGACTCTTATAATTATACTTGGGAAGTTGACTCTGTTTCAAGATCAGGCTCTACTTGCACGTATATCTTCACAGATAATAAGTCTGCTGGTGACTCAACCCCAGAATTCTTCCAGCTGCCTAACGCAAACTACAAACTCCATGTAAATGTAAGCAGCCAGGCAGGTAAACGGCTCTCTGATGCTGAGGAAAACGCCACATGGGAATACGCAACATTGAAAGCAATAGACTACCCTAGCTCTGTAACACTTGGCGACGGCACCATCGTCCTAGATCAGTGGAACAACGGTACGAGCCTAGCTACAATGGCTAACTGGGGAAATGACAACCTGAATATTCAATGGAGCATCACTGACCCAACCTCAGGAACTGATAACTGGACAATTGTAGGAGATGATTTCCAGATTGACGATGATAATATCCAGTCAGAGGAACTTACTGGCTACCTCTCACCAGTTTATCTCAACGGAACTGACCAGACTTTCGAGCCAGGCACAGGCCTAGAGGTGTGCGCTGACGCTACATGCTCAGATTCGGGCTTAAACGAGACCCTGGCAACTTACTTCCACATCAAACCTCCTGCAGGCCTGCAAGCTGGAACGTACAATACAACAATCACAATAACAATATCATAAGGGGTGTAATAATGAAAAAACTTATCACATTATTATTAGTACTTTTAGTAGCTCAGTTTGTGTTTGCAGGCGTGACTAATCCGTTACCTTCAGAGCTGCAGCTGCTCAAGGGAGAATCTGGACGTTTTAAGTTCCAGATCCAAAACATCAATAAACCAACTGCAGTGGAGTGCAGCCTTGAACTTGAAGGCTCTTTTCTTGATGTTGAATTCGATGATGATGTGGTAACAGTGGACGCTAATGCAATATCAGAGTTCTACGGAACTGTTAAAGCACCTAAAGAACTTGGCAAATATACTCAAAACTTTTGCGTTAAATGCGCACCCATAGACCAAGCATCTGGAGCAGCTGTCACTGTAGACTCTTGCGGTCTTCCGATAAACGTAAATGTTGTCCTTACAAAGACAAGGGAAAACATGACAGTAGAGAATAAATCATCTAACATGCTTCCTGTTATCATTGTGATAATAGTCCTAGTAGTGATATTTTTACTATACTGGTACATGCTCAGGCCAAAACTTAAAGCTTCAGCAAAAAAAGCAAGGCCGGCCAAGAAAAAGGAAAGCAAGAAACCTAAACAGGAGAAGGTTGCTAGGAAAAAGAAAAAATAATATTTTTATTGATTTTTTAAATCAAGATTTCATATAATTTTTATTTAACGATATAACCGAATAGCTTAAATATCCGTTACTATTTATTTTACTCATGAAAGTGGCGCGGTTTTTACCAGGGTTTGCTTTAATTGCTATAGTTACTGGTCTTACCATGATGTTCTTTAACCCAAGCATAACGGGATTTGTAACATCAAACATTATCCCTATCAGCGCAAATATCACAGCCACCAACAACACAAGCATGCTCCTCATTACTCAGAACGCAACTGAGGCGATTGCTTTAAACGCCTTGAAAGTCTCAGGAAAAATACTTGGCAACGGAACTGCAAAGATTTTCCTTGTTACAGCCTCTGGCCAAAAAATGCTTGTCTTTGATTCTGATAGACCTGAAATCGTACCATTAATCACAGGCTATGCTAGCGAGGGTAAATCTAAAGAGGGCAGCAAAGCCACTGGAGGCGGCAACAGCAAAGGCGGAGGTAACGATGGCGGCGGCAGCGACGGAGGTAGTAGCAGCAAAGGGGGAGGTAACGATGGCGGCGGCAGCGACGGAGCTAGCGACAATAGTGGTAGTGACGGAACCGGTGCTAGCAGAGGTGGTAGTAGTAGCTCAAGCAGCTCAGATAAACATGGATCTTCAAGGAAAGATGGCTCTACTAATGACAAAGATGCGGTTAACGACAAAGATTCTGAAAACGAAAAAGACCCAAAAGATTCTGAGCCTAGAATAGGCATGAAATTGATATACAAACCTGAAACCCCTTCTGAGAACAGAGAAAAGAATAAGCCAAAACCCGATGTTCCTAAAGACAAAAAGTCGGATATAGAAGAGCCTGACGAACCAAAGGATACACAACCTCAACAACCTGTAATTGAGCCAATGCAACCAGTCGCAGATCCTGCTGATACGCAACATCATTCAAATACCAGAACCCCTAATACCATAGACGATGTAATCACGCAACGAATGCACTTTTTGCAGTTTGCAGAAACCCAAGAAATACAAAACGTATCTATCGGAATTGTTGCTGAGGAGATTAATATATCTCAAATCCCTGAAGATCAACAAATCGCATTTTTTTCAGAATGCGTAGATACCTGTCAGTTTGAACCTATTATTTCTAACTTTTTTAAGCTTGTGATCGAAACCTCTCCTGGAACATTTGTAGAGATTGAAGATGTTCTAATTTTTGCAGAATAAACTTCCATGCCAGAATAATATATACGCCCCGACACCCAATATTATGAGCAATGTCGTTAGAGCATTATACGAACTTGGCATCTCTACTAGACCTATCTTTTCAATTTCAAACTCAGACTCTTCTACTGCAACATTTCCTTGATAATCTGCAATTAACATAAGTTTATAACGTCCAGATTTCAGATACTCAGGCACAATAATTTCTTTTACTAGGTTAACTTCATCTTCTTTAAGTTCAATAACCTCTTCATAGACATACACAGCATCGCATATACACTCTTCATATGTAGCAGCCCCTGTTAATGCTGCATTATCTGTTTCTATAGGGATTATGGCGTATCTAACAGTTATCTTAATAGTCCCTTTTTCTTTTATGTTTAAAGCTTTTCTCAGGTTAATCTTAAATCTTAATTTCTCAGATGTCTTTTCTGTAACCATCTGTACTTTGATTTTAATAGGTCCTTCGGTCTTTTCGCTTCCCAGGCTACCACTTTGCTCTTGACCTGTATCCTTTGCTTTTCCTTCTTCCTCTCCTGATTCTTCATTATGATCAAACGAATGTGGTATCTCGACAGTTTTTGTATCAATTACTGCCCCGCGGCTTCTGCCATTCCCAGACTCGACTGCAGCGCATTGCCCGCAATCACTAGCACAACTGCTACAAGTCTCTCCGGCAGTACAATTTCCATCCCCACAGTATGGCGCAATCTTCACTGTAACAGTTTCTGTTGTATTGACATAACTGTCTGACGCAATAACATTTACAAGATAAATGCCGCCATCTCCAGCTTCTGTCTGCCATTGTCCTGAAGTGTTGAACGGAAGACCATAATATATTGTCACTTCGTCTCCATTTGCATCAGATGCATTTGCACTTAAAGTTATAAGATCTCCTTCAGCACCTATTATCTCATCATCAGTCTCAAGGACTGGCGCAATATTTTCAATAGTAAAAGATCCTGTACTTGCAACATAGTTTCCAGTAACATCTATAAAATTTCCAGTTATTTGGTTTTCAGCAGCGACAAGACTAATCAAAACAACAAACAATGCGATTGTGATTATCAATTTTCTCATTTTTGTTCTAGTTTTCTCCTTATACTGTTGATGACGTATTCCTTTAACGTAATCCCTTCCATAGCGCACTTTACCTTGATCTTCTTATGCAACTCATCTGGAATTTGGATATTCACATTAACCATTCATAGCTTCCTCTAACACCTTTATTACAAAATCCTTTATAGAAATCTCATCTATCGCACATTTAACTTTGGCCTTTTTGTGCAAATCGTCAGGTATAGTGATATTTATGTTTACCATTTTTAACTTAGCTAAGTAGACTAAGTAATATAACTTATATTTAAACGTTTGTAAAATCGATATATATAAATAGAAGGTTAATTATTAATTATAGAGAGGGGATTATAACATCGAATTATTTTACTCATATATTCTGGAATTCTTGATCTAGTTTTAATACTATTTAAATGTGTTTGCTTGTTAACCTATTTAACAAAAACGCAAGTTTTATATATTTAGTGCTCTTTAACCCATCAATTGTGCTTCTTTATTATACCTTAATGTTGTTAGCTTATTTAACATAGAAACATTTATATATGACTTGTGTTAACTAAGTTAACAGCTTGAGCGAAAAAAGAGGTATAATTATAGAGAATTATAGTGAGTTTGTTATTTTCACATATTCTACAGAGCATTTATTGAAGAAGGATAAGGTAAGATTCTACTACGCTTTAAAGGGCCGCGACGGTGAGTCTGGCGTTGTTAAACGTTTCAATATCGAGCATCTTGGTAGAACAGTTCTAATGGTACCTAAGGAATTCGAGAAAGACCTAGACCAATTCTTCGAGATCTGGAAATGCCCTGTTGAGAAAAAAGAGGTTTTAGTCAAGAAATGAGTAGGAAAAAGACTATACGGAAAGTGGAAAAAGAGGTTCTGAAAGACTTACTTCCAGTGTTCCTTATCATAGCAGTTGCTGCAGTCTTCTTGCTAAAACCTGGTATAACTGGTCTTACTGTTGCTGATAATATTACTAATATCAATGTATCTGAGATGTTTAATCAGACGACAGATCAAACTAATCTGACTAATTTAACTAATCAAACAACCAATGAAATAACCAATTCAATAATAAACGAAACAGATCAGACCTTTATCGAGACAATAATCGAAACATTGCCAGAGACTCCACCGCTTGCTGAATCTGTTATAGAACCTATCTTAGCAACAGAAACAACAAAAGCAAGGTTTGCAGTCAGGGATAGTGAAGACAGTATTGTCTCAGCAATGATTAATGTTAAATGCAATGGTGAACTAATTAAACAGACAACAGGCATCTCTCTTGTAGATGTTCCAAAGGGCAATTACGATATTGACGTTGATATCCAGAACAAGCACGTCAAGAAGATAGAGTTCAGGAACGTGGAGATAGATGGAG
>JAHWHD010000023.1 GCA_019323525.1 Candidatus Woesearchaeota archaeon | reverse complement strand
TGTCCTGATGTGGCTCTAAAGATTGAAGATGACTAAAAAACTCTTACAAGGGAACCATGCAGTTGTAGAAGGGGCGATCAAGGCAGGTTGCAAGTTCTTTTCAGCTTATCCTATAACGCCTGCAAGCGAGATAATGCATTACATGTCAACTAAAGATGTTGGTTTTGTGCATGCTGAGGATGAGATTGCAGGCATTAACATGGCGATAGGTGCTTCGATGGCTGGTGTTAAAGCGTTGACATCGACATCTGGTCCGGGTTTTTCGTTAAAGCAAGAAGGTATAGGATTTGCGCACATGACAAAGACTCCTTTAGTGATAGTAGATGTGCAGAGGGTGGGTCCTTCAACAGGGATGCCTACTCTGCCTAACCAAGGAGATATTATGCAGTCAAGGTTTGGAAGCCATGGAGATTATTTTCCGATAGTGTTCTATCCGAACTCTGTAGAGGAATCTTACAAGTACACAATAGAGGCTTTCAATGCTGCTGAAGAATCGTTAAGTCCTGTCGTCTTGCTGACAGACGGGTTTATAGGCTTGATGTATGAGACTGTTGATTTTGAAAATATGGATGTAAAGGTTTTACCAAGAACTAAAACAGCTCTTGGGGATGGAGCAGGACATTTTGCTGGAATACTTAATGAGAACGGAATTCCGAGGACTAAGGATACTGTATATTTCAAAAAATGGATCAAAGACTATAAAGAAAGAATAAATAATGTAGCGAAAAAATATAATTTCTATGAATATATAGAGAATAAAGATTCTGACACATTGTTAATAGCGTTTGGTATCACTTCTAGAGTTATAACGCCTTTGAAGGATAAGTACTCAATTTTCAGGCCTATAAGAATCTGGCCTGTACTTGATGAGCTCAAAGATATTGCAAAGAAATACAAACGCATTGTTGTGATTGAGATGAACGATGGTCAGTATCTTAGAGAGGTTGAGGGGTTGTTGAAAAGGGATGTTGCTTTCATAAGCTGTAATGGCGGTGCTCTAAGCCTAGAGGAAATTAAGAATGAGCTATAAGGATTATCTTAAACTTGAGAAGATGCCGACTGTATGGTGCGCTGGATGCGGTCTAGGCATATTATTGCAGACAACTGCAAAGGCTTTTGATAGTTTGCAGCTTGATAAAAGTAAGACAACAGTCGTATCAGGGATAGGTTGTACTGCGCGCGGTTCTGGATACTTTAACCTTGACTCTGTAAACGGAATACATGGGAGAGCTGTAGCTATTGCAGAGGGAATTAAGAGAGCTAGGGATGATATGAATGTCATAGTTTTTTCAGGTGATGGAGATATTACAGGCATAGGAGGCAATCACCTTCTTCATTGCAGCCGTAGAAACACTAACATAACTGTCATCTGCGCTAACAACGAAATATATGGTATGACAGGAGGTCAGAAAAGTCCATTAACACCTAAAGGGGTTCCTACAATGACGTCTCCTGAAGGAAACAGGTTTGAGCCTGTAAATATACAAGGAATAATCGCAGCTAACAAGAAACATTTCTATGCAAGAACTACAGTATGGCATGTAGAGCACATGAAAAGGTGTATCGAAGAAGCGATAAAATGCCCAGGATTTAGTTTTGTAGAGATAAGGGTTAACTGCATATCTAACTATGGAAGACGGATCGGGTTTAAGACTCCGTTCGAGATGTTGAAGAATTTCAGGGATACGTTTAAAGTTAACAATAATCCGGCTGGGTTGTTGAAAGATAATGAGCTAGGTATAGTTAAGAATGATTAAGAAGATAATAATGGTCGGTGAAGGAGGGCAGGGCGTGAAACTGCTAGCCAATGCTCTTGCAAATATACTTACGACACTTGATAAAAATGTTACATTGACCTATAGTTATGATGCTGCAGTCAGGGGCGGGAATATAACTGCTAACCTGATATTCTCTGATGAAAAAATAGATAATCCTATAATTGATACTGCAGATATACTGCTTATGTTGAGCGAGGTTCCAGGGTTCTCTGCTAAGAAAATGATAGTGGAGAAGTCTTTGTTAAGAGAGGGAGATGAGAACCAGACATTTGATGCTGAGGAAGTGACTGAGATGCCTTTGCTTACGATAGCTTCTGAGAGGTTTGGCAGCCCTATATTTATCAACATGATCGCTCTTGGGCATTTATTGAAGAAGATGGATATTGACATCACTCAGATAAATTTAGAGAAGTACCTGCCTGAAAGATTTATAGAGAAGAATGTAGAAGCGATCAGGTATGGTTATAGTTGGAAAGAATAACTAAGAAAAATGTTCTTCAGCTCTTCTTCTTAGTTCGGGTTTACCTATATCTGCCCAGAATCCTACAGGTTCCCATACATAAAAGTCCTTCCACCAGCTAATTGCTGCCTCTGCAAGGTTGTTTCTCAAAGCAAGGAAAAAGGGTATTCTTTTCTTATGGATTAAGTAAATATCAAAGATTACTTTTGGTGCGTCAATCCTTGTTGATGAATCAAATGAGTAGCTTGCTTTTGTTATCCTGCCTTTTTCATTAACCTGACATCTGCCAAAGTTAAGATTGGGACTGCCAGACACTACGTTTTCTAGGTCTTGTACTGCTAACACATTATCGTCTACTTCTGCAAACCTGTCAAGTAACCCCTTTAGTGAAAAATCAAAAATATTGTCGTCTGCCAATAAGAGGACATTATCGTCCCCTAGTTCCTGGAGACCTGAGAAATAAGCAGCAAGCGGGTTTGAGTTTCCGGAATATTCCTTAAGATTGACTGAGTATGCTTTTTTATGAAAGAAGCGCTGATATGCTTCGCGATGCTCTGGGTTGATATACATTAAGATAGGCGCTTTTACACCTATCTCTGATAGCTTGTCTAAAGTGTGCTGTATTACTGGTTTTCCTCTGAATCTTACTAAACCTCTTACCTCATGCAGTCTGTCCTGATTTAAGGAGTCTGTTTTTCCATAAGCATTGATAAGTGCTTTCATAATTAACTGGAAAAAATGTTAATTTATAAAGATTCTATGTCTCAAGTATCCATAAGATTTATTAAAGATGTCTAAATTATATGAAGGATGAAACTCAAAGAATACCAAGGGAAAGAGCTGTTTAGGAGGTACGGCATAAAGACTCCTGAAGGTTATGTTGTTTCTAGTGTTGATGATGTTAAGGAGCAGCCAGGGGTTGTTAAGGTTCAGGTGTTGGTAGGTGGCAGAGGTAAAGCTGGAGGTATAAAGGTTGCAAATGCTGATAATATCAAAGATATATGTCAAGAATTATTGAATATGGAGATCAAGGGATTAAAAGTTAAAGAATTATTGATAGAAGAAAAAATCAACATTGAAAAAGAACTTTACCTTTCTATAACAGTAAACAGGGGTGATAAATGTTTTACGTTAATATTTTCTGAAGAGGGCGGTGTTGATATTGAATCTGTACCTAAGGAGAAGATAGTGAAGGTTAATTTTTATGATATTGATGATGTTATTGATGAAATTAAAAACAAAATAAATGATAATAGAACAATAAATAAAGAAATAAAAAATAAAGAGGAAATAATTGAAATAATAAAGAATCTAAACAGGTTAATGAAGGAGTTTGACTGTGAGCTTGTTGAAATAAATCCTTTAGTGTTAAGTAATGGCGAGTATATTGCAGCAGATTCTAAGGTAGTTCTTGATGATAATGCGCTTTACAGGCATCCTGAATTCAAGAAAGAGGAAGAGTTAACCGATATTGAAAAAAAAGCAGCTGAGCATGGTCTGCAGTATGTTGAATTAGATGGGGACATAGCGATTATCGGAAATGGTGCTGGATTAGTGATGTCAACGCTTGATGTGCTTAAACATTTTGGGGGCAAGCCTGCTAATTTCCTAGATGTAGGTGGTGGTGCTTCTGTCTCTGTAATGGAAAAGAGCCTAGAGATTGTACTGATGAAAAAACCAAAAGGGGTGTTTATCAATATATTTGGCGGCATAACAAGGTGCGATGAGATTGCACAAGGTCTTGTTAATTATATCAAGAATAACAATATTGAGATTCCAATGGTAGTAAGGATGATAGGGACTAATGAAGAGGGCGGCGAAAGGATACTTAATGAGAATGGTATTAAAAGCTTAGATTCTATGGAAGAATGTGCTAAGAATATTGTTGAGATGACGAAGGATTTATAAATCTGCCTGATGTTATTTCCTGCATGGTTATTTTGAAAGGTAAGACAATCACATTACGTGATCATAGGATGAAAGACCTTGAAGATATCTATAAACATATCAATGATTACGAAATTGCAAAATGGTTCCAAGGATGGAAATGGCCAATCACCAGGAAGAAAGTTAAAGATTTTCTAAAAAATGCCGTTGCATTAGGCAGAAAAAAGAAACCTAGTGCTATCAGGTTAGCCATTGTCTTGAATTCTACAAAGGAAGTGATAGGTTGCATAAATTTTCATTCATTGAATTATGATTCTAACTCTGCAGAGACTGGAACATGGATAGGTAAAAAGTATTGGGGGCAAGGAATCAATAGAGAGGCAAAGAGGCTATTATTGGATTATGGCTTCAAGAAACTTAAACTTCACAGGGTTGTGTTGACTTGCACATCTATAAACAAAAGAAGCAAAAGAGCTATCGAGAAACTAGGTGCTAAGAAAGAAGCGGTTTTGAGGGAGAAGAAAAAGATAGGGAATAGATACTATGATGTGTATCTCTATAGCATCCTGAAAAAGGAATGGAGACCAAGTAGGTTGAACTAGAAAATATATTTTATTCTATATAGTTTGCTGAAAATAAAGGCTTATAAAATCTGAGCATATACGTGATAATATGAAATCATTTTTCACTCCTAAAGAGATATGCCGGATTCTAGATGTATCATATAGAACTATAGAGTATTGGGATAAGACAAACTTGATAAATCCGTCATACAGAAGACGGGGCAAGTACAGGCTTTACACATTTACGGATCTTGTGCAGCTAAAAATTGCGCTTGAACTAAAAAGGAAATTAAAATATTCAACACAGAGGTTAAGGCGTGTTGCTAGAAGCCTGAAAACTGCGCTGCCACAAGTTACCCATCCGCTCAAAGGTCTGACTTTTTATCTAGAAAAGAAAGATGCATCTAATATGTTGGTTTTTGAAGAGATTTCATACATGTCTCCGAGACTTGCAGAAAACTATTTTAGGGTTGATGTTAAGGACTTAGTAAGCAAGCTTAATGAGGCATATCCTGAGGTGCCTAGAGCTGATTTAGGGGAATGCAGATTTCATCATACGTTTCCATCACAAGAAAGTCCTGCACTTGTTATGAGACAACAAAGGGTGCGCACGCACCACTATGATTCTGGTGATGATATCTGCGATATTATGTCCTATAGGGCAAGCACTCCTAAACTTTAATAAACAAGCCGTGTTTCTTTCAGATTATGTCTATACTTATCAATAAAGATACAAAAGTCATCGTACAGGGAATAACAGGTAAACAAGGTAGTTTTCATACTAAGTTGATGAAAGAGTATGGAACAAACATAGTGGCAGGTGTTACGCCTGGGAAAGCTGGGCAAGAGGTGGAGGGGATTCCTGTACACGGCTCTATAAAAGATGCTTTGGCTGAGCATGAAGCAGACTGGTCATGCGTTTTTGTTCCTGCAAGGTTTGCAAAGGATGCTGCAATAGAAGCCATGTCTTCTGGTTTGAACGTTGTCGTTATCACCGAAAACATTCCTGTGCATGATGCAATAATGATCATGAAGTATGCTAAAGAAAATAATAGGGTCGTTATTGGACCGAATTGTCCTGGAGTAATAACTCCTGGGGAGAGCAAGATTGGAATCATGCCTGGGCACATATTCAAGAAAGGCAAGATAGGGGTTGTGTCTAAGTCAGGGACTTTGACCTACGAGATAGTTAATACGCTTAGCGATAAGGGATTCGGGCAGAGTACTGCAATAGGTATTGGTGGAGATGCAGTTATAGGGTTTGATTTTATCGACGGTCTGAAGCTATTTCAGGATGATCCTGAAACTGAAAAGATAGTAGTCATAGGAGAGATTGGCGGGGATATGGAAGAGAGGGCTGCTGCCTATATCAAGGACAACGTCAAAAAGCCTGTTGTCGCATATATCAGCGGAAGGAGTGCTCCTGAAGGTAAGAGGATGGGGCATGCAGGAGCTGTGATATCAGGTAATACCGGAACTGCAGTATCTAAAATAAAAGCTTTCAGTGATGTCGGCGTAAAAGTAGCGGAGATTCCCAGCCAAGTTGTTGAATTCTTGAGATGAATTTAGGGATTTCATCACTTAGGAAAAACATCAACTCAATTTGTTTTCATATTATTTTACTAAGACTCGAATTATTTTCTATAATCTATAAAATATAAAAGTATTTAAATGAGTAAATGAAGAATAAAAACACAAGATGTTGTGGGGTTTTTCTTTCAAAAACACAACATCTAGTTGTCACTTGATAATAAAAATTTAATGCTAGCGAGAGCCATAGAAAAATGAAATGTCCATACTGCCTGTCAAACGAGACAAAAGTTGTTGATAAAAGAGAGACCAGCGATTTTGAAGTAACCAGAAGAAGAAGGGAGTGTCTGAAGTGCGAGAAACGCTTCACAACATATGAACGGATTGAGATGGCTGACCTCGTTGTTGTCAAGAAAGATGGCAGAAGGGAGGCTTTTGACAGGGATAAGCTTAAGCACGGACTTATGAAAGCATTACAAAAAAGAGCTGTAAGCGCTGAAGATATGGACAAGATAATCACTGAAATTGAACTTAAATTAAAAGGAAAAGAAGGTCTTGAGGTACAGAGCAAGTACGTAGGCAACCTTGTGATGAACAGGCTTAAGAAAATAGATCCTGTCGCATACATAAGGTTTGCTTCTGTCTATAAATCCTTTGAAGACCTTGACGCTTTTGCTGATGAATTGAAAAAACTAAAAAAAGTGGTGAAGAATGGAAGTGATTAAATCAGATAACAGAAGAGAAGAATTCTCTGAACAAAAACTTGCGCATGCTATCGAGAGGACAGGCATACCTGACGAGCACATTGACAGGGTTGTTGGAAATATCAAAAAACGGGTCTATAATCTTATCCCAACTTCAGAGCTAAGAAAACTAGTCATTGAAGAGCTTGACACTATCGATGAAAAATATAGTTATGGTTTCAAGTATAAGAAAAACAATGTCTGGGTTGTGGGCGGCGAGCCTCCGTTTAATCATGTGTTCCAGCCCTTCATGAAGCAGAGAATAGTCGAGTCCTTGATAAAAGAGACTGCTATGGAAGAAAACCTTGCAAGAGATATAAGCGACGAGGTAGAACACTTGCTGATAGAGAACAAGATAGAGCACATCTCAGGGCCATTGATACGGGAGCTGGTGAATTATATTCTTACAAAGAATAAACTGTTCAAATATAAAAGAGAATATTCCAGGCTTGGGATTCCGGTGTATGATGTTGATAAGACGATAAACCAAAACATGCACGAAAACGCAAATCTTGGGTATCATGCAGAAGCAATACATAAGTTGATTGCTGATAATGTATCAAAGCAGTTCGCACTGACAAAACTATTGCCCCCAGAACTCGCATACACACATCTTAAAGGCGAACTCTATATCCATGACCTTAGCTATTTTGCGACCAGGCCTTTCTGTTTTGCGTCAGACCTAAGATTCTTTTTCCAGAACGGACTTAAAGTGGATGGGTTTGGAAACCAGACAAGCACTGCAGGACCTGCCAAGCATGCTGACGTGGCTCTTAACCATGCTGCTAAGATCGTAGGGGCTGGACAGACAAACTGTGCAGGCGGACAGGGGCTAGACTTCTTCAACATATGGATGGCGCCGTTCCTGAAAGGACTTTCATACGACAGAATTAAGCAGCTGGCGCAGCAGTTCATCTATGAAATGAACATGATGCTCGTCAGCAGAGGCGGGCAAGCGGTTTTCTCTTCTATATCTCTCGAGTTTGATCCTCCGAAATGGATTGCAGAACTTCCAGCGGTTCTTCCAGGAGGCAAGGTGAGCGAGAGAGAGACTTATGCAGATTATACTGATGAAGCTCTTACATTCATCAAAGCATTGACAGAGGTTTTCCTTCAAGGGGATTATCATGGCAAGATGTTTTCATGGCCAAAGCCAGAGTATAAAGTAAGAAAGCCTCTATTAAACGGAAAGCATGAAGAACTTTTCGGAACGGTGCACCAGCTTGCGTCTAAGTTCGGAAGTCCCTACTTCCTTAATCTCACAGCGCCGTATATGCCTGACATATGCCAGTCGCAGTGCTGCAGGTTCTTCCTAACACCCAGCGCTGATGAATGGAAGGATATCGAGAGAGGATCAACAAGGAGCAGCTGTATACAGTACGTGTCCTTAAACCTACCAAGGGTTGCGTATGAGGTAAAGAATGAAACACAGGCTTTTGAGTTGATCGACCAAAGAATGGAGCAGACAAAAGAGATATTCAAGATAAAGAATGATATCGTAAGGAGGAGGCTTGACCAGAAGATACTGCCATTCCTTGCACAGGACTGTTATGGAGAGTACCTGTACCCGATAAACCATTGCCTGCATAATTTTGGGTTTGTAGGGTTGAACGAGATGGTCAAGAGCCTTACAGGAGAGGAGCTTCATGAAAGCGAGAGTGCTTGGAAGTTTGGGCTGAAAGTAATAAAGCACATGTCTGACAAAAGCAAGGTCTTTAACGAGGATAAAGAAGCAGGATATGGATTAAGGTATGGAGTGGTGCAGACTCCTGGGGAGAGTGCTCCGCACAGGCTTGCAAAGATAGACCTTAGAGACTTTAAAGAGAGGGCTGTTGTTCAGGGCAATGTTAACGATGGATCTGTGTATTACATGAATTCTTCGCACCCTAACTACTCTGCAAACATAAATCTCTTCAAAAGGCTGCAGTTGGATGCTAGTTTTCATCCTTTGCTTGACGGAGGAGCGATATCGCACGTGTTTTTGGGAGAGAGCAATCCAGATCCAAGCGCACTGCTGAAACTAACCAGGAAGATATGCGATAAAACATTAACAGCGTACTATGCGTATACTAAAGATATCAGTTACTGTATCAAGTGCCATAAAACTTTTGGCGGAATATATGAACTTTGCCCTAACTGCGGCGCCAAAGAAGTTGAATGTTACAGCAGAGTCACTGGATACTATCAAAGAGTCTCAGGGTGGAACAAGGGCAAGAAGCAAGAGTTCCTTGACAGGAAAAGATATGGCAGCGGGTTGTGATGGAAAAAAGGATTATAACGTCGAACGGAGAAATTGGAACGCTTTCAAAGGATAAAATAAAACAGGCTTTGCTTAAAGAGACGTCAATTTCAGATGAGAATGCAGAGGTGATTGCTCAGAAGTCGTTTGATGAGTTGAGCAACATCAATGGAGTACTGAAAACCAGCCTTATAAGGGAAATAGTCTGTATGAAGTTAAGGGAGCGGGCTCTTGAGAGGGAGCATTCTGAGTTTGTCAGGCTTGGCATACCTGTATATGATGTACATAAGATAATGTTCCAATACGATAAAAACAATGCTAATACAACATATAATCCGCAGACAATACAGTTTAATCTTGCGGGAGGTATAGCGAGACAATACGCATTATTTCATCTTCTTCCAAAGAGTATATCGGATGCCCATATCAACGGCGAGATATACATACATGATTTTGAGTTTTTTGCTACAAGGCCGTTCTGTTTTTCGCATGATATTAGGTTTTTCTTGAAAAATGGGCTGAAGACAGACGGTACAGGAAAGCATACTGCATCTTCAGGGCCTGCAAAGAGTTTAGCAGTTGCTCTAAGGCATGCTGCAAGGACAATGATAATCGCTTCTAACTATTTTTCAGGAGGACAGGGGTTTGACAGCCTGAACTTGTTCCTTGCACCTTATGCAAGAGGTTTAAGCGACCATGCAATTGAGCACGCTGTGCAAGGGTTTGTGTTCCAGCTAGCCACACTGAACGTAGTTAAAGGCGGGCAGTTGCCCTTTACATCAGAAAGTCTTGAGCTTAACTGTCCAGGGTATCTTAAAGATGTGCCTGTTGTACTCCCTGGAGGAAAGGTTTCTGAAAAAGAGGAGTATGAGAATTATATGGACGAGGCAAGGCGTATAACTAAAGCTTTTACAAATATCATGATGCGAGGAGATCATCTAGGAAGGCCGTTCATCTTTCCTAAACCAGAATATAAAATAAGGAAGGAAACTTTGAAAGATAAAGAGGTTGAACCTCTGCTTATGGACATACACAAGCTTGTCGCTAAGTTCGGAAGCCCGTATTTCCTTAACATGGCTGCTCCGTACATGCCTGATGCTTTGCAAAGTCAATGCTGCCGTTATTTTTTAGCACCTGACCAGGATTTCTGGGAAGAGATCAAGGAAGGGACTGTGAGAAGCGGGAGCATTCAGACTGTTACATTGAACCTTCCCAATATTGCTTATGTTGCAGGTTCTGAAGATAGAGTGTTTGAGTTAATCCAAGAGAGGGTTAACCTAACAAAAGAGATATTCGATGTCAAAAGGGAGTGTATCCAGAAAGTTATGGATTCTGGAGCTGCACCGTTCCTTACAATGGACTGCAATGGCAAACCATACTTTAAGATAGAAGCTTCGACTAACTCGTTAGGGTTTATAGGGCTTAACGAGATGCTGAAAAGTCTTACAGGAGAGGAACTGCATGAGAACGACAGTGCCTGGAAGCTGGGATTGAAGATAATAAATTTCATGTCTGAACTCGTGAAGGAAAAACAAGAGGAGACAGGTCAAAGATGGGGAATGGTACAGACGCCTGCTGAGTCTGCAAGCTGGAAGTTTGCAGAGCTTGACCTTAAGAACTTCGGTGACAAAGCTGTTGTGCAAGGGAACAGGGAGAGCAAAGATGTGTTCTACACTAACTCCTCGCAGCCTAATTATTCTGCTAATATTGACCTATTCAAAAGGTTGAAGATAGACAGCAGCTTCCATCCGCTTATCAAAGGAGGGGTTATATCTCACGTGTTCTTAGGAGAGACAAATCCTGATCCTGAAGCTTTGTTGAACTTGACAAAAAAGATTTGTTCACAGACTCTTACTGCATATTATGCGTATACCAAAGACATAACATACTGTAATGCGTGCGGAAAGACTTTTGGAGGGTTGCTGTTCGAGTGTCCGAGCTGCGGAGAGACTGAAAAGGTTGAATGTTTCTCAAGGATAACGGGTTATTACACTCCTGTCAAATCATGGAACAAAGGCAAGTATAAAGAGTTTTTAGAGAGAAAGAGGTATGGTTTGAATGGTTAAGCTTGATGTTCCGTTTGAGGATTTAGAAGAGAGCAGCCCTGAAAAGATTGCAAAATCGTTGTTGAAGGAGACTTCAATGTCTGAAGAGGATGCAAAGCGAGTTTCTGAGGACGCTTTTGAGGAGCTAAAGAAACTTGACAATATAACTCCTAATTTAGTGAGGGAGATCGTTTGTGTAAAGCTTCTAAAAGCGGGCAGAGTAAAAGCGCATAAAGAATATTCAAGGATTGGTATGCCTGTTTACGATATAAAGAAAACCATATTTGAATATGACAGGGAAAATGCTAACGTTTCCTATAACCCACAGTTCATGCATAAGCAGTTCGGAGATTCAATTGCTAAACAGTACTCGTTGTTCTATCTTTTACCAAGGTCAGCTGCAAAGTCGCATATAAACGGCGAGATATATATACACGACCTTGATTTTTTTCCTACAAGGCCGTTCTGTTTTTCGCATGACATGAGATTTTTCCTTAAAGAAGGTTTTCAACCAGACGGTAGGCAAGGAGTCTATGCTGGAGTGTCAGGCCCTGCTAAAAGTCTTGAAGTGGCAATGCAGCACGCTGCAAGGATACTTTTAACTGCTCAAACATACTTCTCAGGAGGTCAAGGTTTTGACAGCCTTAACCTCTATCTAGCTCCTTATGCACGTGGTTTAAATTATTACCAAGTAAAACAAGCTGTTGAAGCTTTTGTCTATGTTCTTGACCAGATATTTATCAGAGACGGACAGACCGCGTTCACGTCAGCGAGTCTTGAAATTAACTGCCCTAAGTATCTTAAAGATGTTCCTGTAGTTCTTCCAGGAGGAAGGGTTACTGAGAAAGAGAATTATGAGAATTATATTGAAGAGGCCAGGATGATAGCAAAGGCGTTTACTGATGTAATGATGAAAGGGGACTATGCGGGAAAGCCGTTCCATTTTCCTAAGCCAGAGTACAAAATAAGGAAGGAAACTTTGAAGGATAAAAGTGCTGAGGACCTGTTACTTGACATACATAAGCTAGTTTCTAAGTTCGGAACACCTTATTTCCTTAACATGGCTGCACCGTATATGCCTGATGCTCTACAATCGCAATGTTGTAGGTACTTCCTTGCACCTGACCAGGATTTTAATGAGGAGATTAGGCTGGGAACTGTTAGGAGCGGAAGTATACAGACAATCACATTGAACCTTCCAAGCGTTGCTTATAATTCCAGTAACGAGTCTGAGGTTATTGAGGTTTTAAGGGACAGGATAAACATTTCTGAGAAAATATTCAAAGCAAAGAGAGATGTTATACAAAAGATACTTGACCAAGACGCTGCTCCGTTCCTTACAATGGATTGTTATGGTAAACCTTACTTTAAAATTGAAAGTTCTACTAACTCTGTCGGTTTTGTAGGATTAAACGAGATGGTCAAAAGCATAACAGGAGAAGAGTTGCATGAAAGTGATAGTGCCTGGAAGCTAGGTTTAAAGATAATAAAGTCAATGGCAGATATGATCGATGAAAAGCAAAAAGAGACTGGACAGAGGTGGGGCATGGTACAAACTCCTGCAGAAGGAAGCTCTTATAAATTAGCTGAGCTTGATGTTAAAAGGTTCGGCGATAAAGCAGTTGTTCAAGGAGATAAAAGTACAAAGAACATATATTATACTAACTCGTGCCAAGTAAACTATGCTGCAAATCTTGGATTGTTCGACAGGATAAAGATTGATAGTTCGTTCCATCCATTGGTGAAGGGAGGGGTCATAAACCACATATTCCTTGGAGAGAGAACTCCAGACCCTGAAGCTTTGTTGAACTTGACAAAAAAAATCTGTTCACAGACTCTTACTGCGTATTATGCTTACACTAAAGACTTAACTTGTTGCTCAAAATGTAAAAGGACTTTTGGTAGTGTATATGAAACATGTCCAAGTTGCGGTGCTACAGGAGACGATCTGCAATGGTATTCTAGAGTGACCGGATATTATACTCCTGTTAAGTCATGGAACAAAGGCAAGGCTACTGAGTTTTTGAATAGAAAGAGGTATGACGTTTGAGGTGATAGAGATTGGTAGATATCAAGATGTTCGTTAGAAAAGGGGATAAAAAAAGCAAAGACGCAAAAGAGTTGATGGAGGGACTGGTAGTTGAGATGCCGTTCATAAAACTTAACATAATAGATATTGATGATGATCAGATAACTGCTTTGACGCACCATGTAATGAAATGCCCCAGCTTCTGTATAAACGGGCTTACAAGGTTTCATGGAGAGGTGCCAGAGGCAAATGAGTTAAAGAATGAGATTGAAAAGGCGTTGCTATAGGAGGTTTAAAAAAATGAAACTGGTTGTGTTCACTGGGAAAACATGTCCGAAGTGTCCTGCTGCAAAAGAGCTTTGTGAAGAGGTTGCTAAGGAAAGGGGTTATGAGTACGAAGAAAAAGATATAGAGGATAACATGTTTGAGGCTTTACAGCTGCAGATCGCTTCAACACCGACAATAGTACTTGATGAAGAGGTATTGTTCAGGTCAGACCCTCCTACTAAAGAGGAGCTTTTGGATGCTATTGAGGAGTTTATAAACTCAAAGAAATGATTATATATCTGTTATTTTCTTAATTTTATAAAATGGAGGCGTACATAGCTGGGATTGTGCCTATGTCGACTGTTGACTGGCCAGGAAACATTTCATTGGTAGTTTTTTTTGGGGGGTGCGATTTTAAGTGCGGTTACTGTTATAATTCTAAGCTCATCGAGTTTAAGCCGGAGTATAAGAAAAGGTTAGTTGAGGTTAAGGATGAGATTAAAAAAAGCATGGGGTTTATTGACGCTGTGCTGTTTTCTGGAGGAGAGTGCTGCCTGCAGCTACAGGC